>NZ_JBKQGZ010000003.1:0-262536 GCF_050487165.1 Providencia sp. Me31A | reverse complement strand
TCACCAACGGTAAAAGTCGATGGTAAGGCAGTTGCTCGGCAAGGGGATATTTTAGCGCCTCACGGTGGACATTCAAGAACCATCGTTGGTGGCTCAAGTTGTGTGTTTATTGATGGCAAGCCAGCGGTGCGAACGGGTGATGCTGTCAGTTGCGGTGGTGTATTAATTGGTAATTCGTCGGTAACGATTGGTTAATTAATAGAAACGAATATAACCTTCAGATATTTAATTTTTTATCTGACATAGTTACCAATATTTTTAAGGTTTTTATCTCAGCAGAAGTTTGTCAAAGTGGATCACCATAGAATCGAAAACAGTAATGAAAGAAAGTTTTGATCACTATGCAACACCAAGAGTGGGAAATGCCAGCGATTACCAGAAAGATCCTGTGGGGAATTTGAGTAAACAGCTTGAGTTAGCAGAGCGTTGTTTAAGATCTAAGGTTAATGGATATTCTATAAATCAGAATATTAGGAGTAAAATGACTGAACTTATTTAGGATGTTAAACGAAATAGCAGAAGAAAGATGAGGAGCCAATAATTAAAGGCTATAAATTAACTATTGGAATAGATAGCTAATGTTCATGTTTCAAGTAATTTGAAACATGAAAAACTTTATATTTTCGAAAAGATAACAAAATGAAAACGGTAAATTCCATAGAAAAATATATTATAAATAACTTCGCGATGAAAAATTTTGATCTTATTGAGCTTGATCAAGACATTTTTGATGATTTCAAAAATGATTTTAATGAAGCAAAAAGTATTACAATACTTTTGCTAGAAATAAGCCCTCGCCGGTATAGACGAGGGTTATAGGCAAGGGCTTATACGTTGTTATTCGACTTCTAAAATACGGCAGGTATTCGTGCTACCAACAGTGCCCATCAAGTCTCCTTGGGTTACAAGGACTACATCCCCACTCATTAAGTAACCGTTGTCACGTAAGCGTGTAACGGCTTCGTTTGCAGCAGCAATGCCATCAGTATGTGTGCTACAGTAAACAGGTGTCACACCACGGTATAGTGAACATTGGTTCAAAGTTTTTTCATGGCGTGACATAGCAAAAATTGGTAAGCCAGAGCTAATGCGTGACATCATGCGAGCAGTACGGCCAGATTCAGTCATCGCTATAATGGCTTTAACTCCTTTAAGGTGGTTAGCGGCGTACATGGTAGACATGGCGATCGCTTCTTCTGGGCTGCTAAACTCAGCATCTAAGCGGTGTTTAGATACGTTCAAACCAGGCATTTTTTCTGCGCCAAAACAAACTTGAGCCATTGCAGCAACGGTTTCCGCAGGGTATTGACCCGCAGCAGTTTCAGCAGAAAGCATAACGGCATCGGTGCCATCAAGTACCGCATTGGCCACGTCCATAACTTCGGCGCGGGTTGGCATCGGATTCGTGATCATCGATTCCATCATTTGTGTCGCTGTGATTACTACACGGTTTAACTGACGAGAGCGACGAATAAGTTTCTTTTGCACTGCGACCAGCTCAGGATCACCGATTTCAACCCCAAGGTCACCACGGGCAACCATGACGACATCAGAAGCAAGGATCACTTCATCCATAACTTGGTCATTAGCAACCGCTTCTGCGCGTTCAACTTTTGCGACAATTTGGCATTCACAGCCAGCATCGCGTGCTAAACGGCGTGCGTAATCTAAATCTTCACCTGAACGAGGGAAGGAAACCGCTAAATAGTCGACGTTAATTTTAGCTGCGGTTTTAATATCTTCTTTGTCTTTATCTGTTAATGCTTCAGCAGAAAGGCCACCGCCAAGTTTATTGATACCTTTGTTGTTAGAAAGTTGGCCGCCAACTGTTACTTCGGTAAATACTTGTAGGCCTTGGACTTCGCGGACTTTTAATTGCACACGTCCATCATCAAGCAATAAAATATCGCCAGGAACGACGTCAGCAGGTAAGCCTTTGTAGTCGATACCGACTTTTTGTTGGTCACCTTCACCTTTGCCAAGGTTGGCATCAAGTATGAATTTGTCACCAATATTTAAGAAAACTTTTCCGTCTTTAAACGTCGAGACGCGAATTTTTGGACCTTGTAAATCACCGAGGATCGCAACATGGCGTCCTAAGCGAGCGGCGATTTCACGTACCTTATTAGCACGTAATTGATGGTCTTCTGGAGTTCCGTGGGAGAAGTTAAGGCGAACAACGTTAGCACCAGCGTTGATTATTTTTTCAAGATTATTATCACGATCAGTTGCTGGACCAAGAGTTGTAACAATTTTAGTTCTTCTAAGCCGTCTAGACATGTATTACTCCGTTGACCTGTAATGGTGTTGATAAAAGAGTGAAACCATTTCACTCCATTTCGAAACCTGTTTACTGCAAATAGGGGTGCTGACACGAGCACAGCTATTATATACTGCCAATTTTTTAATGCTATCAGGTCTGTGAAACTATTAAAGCCCAATAAGCATAGAAAATCATTTTTACTGTCAATTTATAGTCTTCAGACGTTATCAAACCGCGAATCACGTAATGCTTCTTTGACGCGCTTCAAGTTATCTCTAAATTTTTCACCTCTTCTTAATGTAAACCCAGTTGTTAATACATCGATAACAGCCAATTGCGCCATTCTTGACACCATTGGCATATAGATGTCCGTATCTTCAGGGACATCAATGATGATGGATAGCGTGGCAGATTGTGCGAGAGGGGAGCTTTCTGAGGTAATTGCAATCACGGTTGCATCATTTTCACGGGCTAAACGCGCCATATCAACCAAGGCTTTCGTTCTACCTGTGTGGGATATCAGTACAATGACATCTCCTTCGCTACTATTAATGCAACTCATGCGCTGCATGACAATATCATCAAAGTACATGACAGGGATGTTAAAACGGAAGAACTTATTCATTGCATCATGGGCTACTGCGGCAGAGGCACCGAAACCAAAAAAGCTGATTTTTCGCGCCTGCGTTAATAAGTCAACTGCTCGGTTGATGATGCTAATATCTAAAGTGTGCTTAACATTGTCGAGACCTGCCATCGCAGATTCGAAAATTTTATGGGTATAAGTATTTACGGTATCAGATGCTTCAATATGGCGGTTAACATAGGGGGTGCCATTGGCTAAATTTTGAGCTAGCCTTAATTTGAAATCAGGAAATCCCTTTGTATCCATTTTGCGGCAAAAGCGATTGACAGTCGGTTCGCTTACATCAGCTAGTTGAGCTAATGAGGCAATATTCAGATGGATTGCTCTTTGCGGCATACCTAGAATGACTTCGGCCACTTTTTTTTCTGATTTACTTAAAAAATCAAGGCTGGTTTTCATTTGTTCTAAAATATTCATATAGCAAAAGCGCCTATTTCATCGAAAGGAGAAATTTTTGAGCCATCACGTTATCCTGTTGTTGATTTTCCTATTTGTCGTGAGGCAGTTACTGAAAGTGAAAATATACTATCTATAATATGTAAGCTATCTGAATGCAGACGATAGATGGTGGCTTTTTTGTCAAACTTTGACCCGTATCTAATTTTCAGAAGCGTAATCTGATGACTTATTTTGTTATTTTATTACAAAAGCTGTCTCCATTCAGTTTTGATGCATATTTTTTGTACAACTCAGTGCATTCAATGTATAACGTTTAATAACACCAAGATGTGTTGTTTTTTTCAGCATAAAAACTGTGATCGGTGTCATGGACATTTACTGGACACTGGCAACAGGGTACATTAGCGGATTAGGGCTAATTTTTTAACAAAATTACAATAAGGCCTATCCTAGTTAGGTCTTAAATTCCGCAAATTGAGGAGAACCAATATGGCGGTACATAATGCTGCTCAAGCTTGTGACTTAATTATCTTTGGCACCAAGGGAGATCTAGCGCGTCGTAAGCTACTTCCATCATTATATCAGTTAGAAAAAGCAGGATATATTCACCCAGATACCCGTATTATTGGGGTCGGACGTGCGGAGTGGAACCAAAGCGATTATGTTAACTTCGTAAAAGAAGCGTTAAATAAGTTCTTAAAAGAAGAACTCGATTCAGCATTGTGGGAAAAACTCAGTGCCCGCTTGGATTTTTGTAATTTAGATGTCAACGAAACAGACAGTTTTGTTCGTCTTGCTGATATATTGAAACAAGATGCTCAACCGGCTATCCACTATTTTGCCATGCCACCAAGTACATTCGGGGCGATGTGCCAAGGTTTAGGCCATGCGAAATTAAATAAAAAGCCAAATCGTGTGGTAATGGAAAAACCATTAGGAACAGATTTAGCGTCTTCACAAGAAATTAATAATGAAGTGGCGAAATATTTCGATGAAAGTCAAGTTTATCGTATTGACCACTATCTCGGTAAAGAAACCGTTTTAAATCTATTAGCGCTGCGTTTTGCTAACTCGTTATTTATTAATAACTGGGACAACCGTACCATTGATCATGTCCAAATTACCGTTGCAGAAGAAGTCGGTATTGAAGGGCGCTGGGGGTATTTCGACCAAGCAGGTCAAATGCGAGATATGGTGCAGAACCACTTATTGCAAATTCTCACCATGATAGCGATGTCACCACCTGCAGACTTAACGACTGACCGTATTCGTGATGAAAAAGTGAAAGTGCTACGTTCCCTACGCCGTATTGACCATACCAATGTGCGAGAAAAAGCTGTGCGTGGACAATATACTTCTGGTTTTGTCCAAGGTAAAAAAGTGCCAGGTTATTTAGAAGAAGAGGGTGCGAATAAACAAAGCATGACAGAGTCATTTGTGGCACTGCGTGTGGATATCGATGACTGGCGTTGGGCTGGAGTGCCTTTCTATTTACGTACGGGTAAGCGCCTACCTGCGAAATGTTCAGAAGTGGTGGTGTACTTTAAAAAGCCAGCCCTGAATATTTTCTCAGAAAGCTATCAAGAACTGCCGCAAAACAAATTGACCATCCGCTTACAACCCGATGAAGGTATTGATATCGAAATTATGAATAAGGCACCAGGTCTTGATCATAAACACCGTTTACAAACCACTAAGTTGGATTTAAGTTTCTCAGAAACCTTTAACCAGACTCATTTGGCAGACGCTTATGAGCGCTTATTACTTGAAGCGATGAGAGGCATTCAAGCACTGTTCGTTCGTCGTGATGAAGTGGAAGAAGCGTGGAAGTTTGTGGATTCTATCATTGATGCATGGGCTATGGACAATGAAGCACCAAAACCATACCAAGCCGGTACATGGGGACCGATTGCTTCTGTCGCCATGATTGCACGAGATGGGCGCTCTTGGAATGAGTTTGAATAATTAAAACATAAATTATTTGTGTAAATATTCGAATATAAGCCTCACCTGATGATTTTAGGTGGGGCTTTTTATCGAGCGTCAAGAACTGTCCTTCTATCAAGATGCTTTTGCTTTCACCTGAAGTTAATGCTTCATCAGAATGGTGAGCAATTGGAGCCGCATATGATTTAGTTGATGAGATTGAGTTGTGAGTAAAAAACAAGATTGTGATGGGGCTATCGCGTTGTCATGTGATTTTGTGCAATCTTCAGATATCTTTTTGGAACTAATGCTCCCTAAATGGGTTGATAAAGGCTTATATAGAGAGAATTACCTAGAAGGAACGTGATAGGAGCGCTTAGAAAATACAGAAAAGGGAGATCAGCAGACCCCATGGAATGGGGCCTAGGCGAATAACTACAAAACTAACTCACTGCGGCCCGTTGCTGCCATATGGATAATCCCTTGCTCTATCCGTAAACAGGCCATTTTAGCTGCGTCAGGGACGGAAAGTCCTGCAAGGAGCTGTGCGGTAAGTTCAGCACCAAACAAATCACCAGTACCTTTTGGTGTGACAGGGTAACGTTTGTGGCGAATGACAGCCACATTGTCTTTTGTGACACAAACGACTTCAATATTATTTTCATCCGGTTGAAATGCACTGGTAATAATCACCCATTGGGTATGACCTTTTAATAAACTACGTGCTGCTATAGTTGCATCAGCTAAGTTATTAACTTGCATTCCGCTTAACGTCATTAGCTCAAACTTGTTAGGGATAATACCGGTTGCTAACGGAATGACCTTGTCACGGTAAACAGCCGCAATTTCAGGTGGAATATAAAAACCGCTATCTTCATCTCCCATGACAGGGTCGACAATAACCGGAAGTGCAGGAAATTGTTTACGCACGGAAGCCAGCCAATCAGCTAAATCTTGCGCTTTCTCAGGAGAGCCTAAGTACCCTGTTAGAATAGCTTTTACGGAATCTAGACTGCCCCTTTCTACAAAACCTTTTAAATAACCACGGAACCATTCACCGGGTAACTCCCCGCCATAACAGGTAGAATAATGTGGGGTATTACTGAGTACAACAGTAGGCACTGCTGCCACTCGCAGGCCTTGTTTAGTCAGTGCAGGAACCGCAATACTATTACCAACGCTGCCATAAATAACTTGAGATTGTATCGATATGACATCGTAAGGCAGTGGAGTGGCATCGACAGAATTTTGAAAACTATTGGAGGTAAGACTGAAGGTGTTCATGACTCTCTCTTAGGCGTAATTCAATCATATAGCCCCTATAAGAAGCTTGTTCAGCTAGCTTGTCAATGCTAAAAATAAAATAACGCAAAGCTATGGCTAACACTGACAAAGTAGGAATAGTGATCAAAATAAACATATTTTATAAAAAATATGGCGTAAAAAATGAGGTGCTGGCGATTGGTTATTCGCTCTATGGATGTAACTACAGGGGTTAATTAGTATATTAATGAATAATTATGCATATTTTTATTCAATGCAAAAGATGTTTATATTCATTGACTTAATAAAAATAGCGTGATAAAAATATGCGGTAATCAATTATCAACATGAGGGTTCGGAGTAAATTGGGTGGATGTCTACCTGATGAAATGAATGAGATATCATGCTTAGCTCAACTAGCGGCAAGATCAGTAAGTCCCAAAAAAGAACGACACACAGGCTTTTCCTTTCAGCTATTCTTTCCAGTGAACACTACTGGTGTGGTGCATTATAGCGTCTCTCTCGACTATTCATTCTGCTGAATAAACTCAGCAACGCGTTGTTATTTGTTTGAATTTTCAACAATTGCGCAATAGTAATCTGTATTTTTGGTCTGTACGAAAAATAGGCTAATGCGTGGTTGTATATAGAGAGATATTATAATGATTTATTGGATATTTTTAGTGTTAGCTATCATAACCGAAGTTATCGGTACCTTATCAATGAAACATGCAAGTGTAAGTGGTGATTTTACCGGTATGGTGGTGATGTATGTCATGATAGCGACATCTTATATTTTATTAGCTATTGCAGTAAAAAAAGTCGCTTTAGGTGTGGCGTATGCACTGTGGGAAGGTATCGGTATCTTGTTTATTACCACATTTAGTGTGATGTGGTTTGACGAGACGTTATCCCCAATGAAAATCGGTGGGTTAGTGCTCTTGATCACCGGTATAGGACTGATTAAATCAGGTACTAAGAAAGCCACAGTTCGCCAATCTGCACAAAAAGTTAAACAAGTCACTCAAAATGCGGTCAACGTAGCCAAAACGAGTGCATTAGTTGGGCGCGAAGCTAAGTCGGAGGCGTAATATGGCCAGTCATTTTGAATGGTGGCATGCTGCGTTTTTGATTTTAGCAGTTGTGTTAGAAATTATCGCCAATATTTTATTAAA
This sequence comes from Providencia sp. Me31A, assembly GCF_050487165.1. NCBI lineage: Bacteria > Pseudomonadati > Pseudomonadota > Gammaproteobacteria > Enterobacterales > Morganellaceae > Providencia > Providencia sp. Me31A. The sequence goes on along the minus strand of NZ_JBKQGZ010000003.1, from coordinate 254,864 downwards.
AATGTCGAATGGTTTTAAGCGGTATTGGTTAGGTATTTTATCTTTAGTGGCAGTGTTAGGTGCATTTAGTTCTCTAGCGCAAGCTGTAAAAGGTATTGAATTATCAATTGCATATGCATTGTGGGGTGCATTTGGACTTATCGCCACAGTAGCCGCAGGCTGGATACTTTTCAACCAACGTCTAAATTATAAAGGTTGGGGGGGAATTGTGTTATTGCTGCTGGGGATGGTTCTGATCAAAATGTCCTAATGCTCGTCATATTTTGTGTTGTCGCGTTGTTGGCTACATTCGTTAACCCGAGTCACATACTTTTGTATGCTCCTCGGGATTAACTCATTTGCCGCCTAGCGACGCCACAAACTATTTAGAGCATGAATAGGTTGCATATTGATATAGTGCTGTTACGTTGTTGGCTGTAGAATCAAGGTCTAATTATTCAAAATAAAATGGGCGCTAATTATTAGTGCCCATTTTTATGTAAATAAAAACCTGTCTAATTAATCAATTGCCGCGACAATTTTAATTTCAACTTTATATTCCGGTTTCATCAATAAGGCTTGCACTGTACAACGTACAGGTGCGCTACCTGCAACAACCCATGCATCCCACGCTTGGTTCATTCCTGCGAAATCTGCTTTATCTGCTAGAAAAATAGTGGCATCAAGGATTTTACTTTTATCCGAACCAACACGTTCTAGCATGATATCAATTGCAGCGAGCGCATTTGTGGTTTGAGCCGTGATATCGGCATCAAGATTTTCAGGAACACTGGTGTAGTAGACAACGTTATTGTGAATAACAGCTTCAGACCAACGATTATCTGGGTCAATACGTTTAATAGTCATAATTATTTCCTATTATATATGTAAGGTAAGAATAGCAGTTTGACGGCAGGATGAAAATCAGTTGATCAACGAAATAATAATTAGCTCAGCAGGGTTAATGAACTCATGGTAAAGTGTGCCACTCACTTTTTAATGAATAGGTTTAGTAGTGCACGACGATTTTTCTGCGGACGGCTTTTTAGCTAGAACAATTCCCGGCTTTCAACCTCGAGAAGCTCAAGTCACTATGTCTAAAGCGGTGGCAGAGTCGATTGAGCAGCAACAGGTGCTGGTGGCTGAAGCTGGAACAGGAACAGGAAAAACCTACGCCTATTTAGTACCCGCATTGCGTAGCGGGAAAAAAGTTATAGTTTCAACAGGGTCAAAAGCGTTACAAGACCAGTTGTATCATAGGGATTTACCGACCATTATTAATGCTATGAATTTCACTGGGCGCACCGCTTTATTGAAAGGGCGCTCAAATTATTTGTGTTTAGAACGACTAGACCAGCAAGCATTGGGTGGAGGGAGTCTTGAACCTGAAATATTATCAGCAGTTGTCCGGCTACGCAGTTGGTCTGTGGAGTCTGAATTAGGTGATACCAGCACTTGTCATGATATTGCAGAAGATAGCCCTGTTTGGCCGTTAGTCACTAGCACCAATGATAATTGTTTAGGAAGCGATTGCCCTCGATATCAAGAATGTTTTGTCTTAAAGGCTCGCCGCAAAGCCCTTGAGGCTGACATTGTTGTCGTTAATCACCATTTATTTATGGCGGATAGAGTTGTCAAGGATACCGGTTTTGGTGAGCTGATCCCTCAAGCCGAAGTGATGATTTTCGATGAAGCACATCAAATACCCGATATTGCAAGTCAGTATTTCGGCCAGCAGCTCAGCAGTCGCCAATTGCTGGATCTTGCGCGTGACATAATTATGGTCTACCGGACAGAATTAAAAGACCAAATACAACTACAAAAAAGCGCCGATAGGCTTACACAGAGTACATTAGATTTTAGATTGAATTTAGGCGAGAACAGTTTTCGCGGCAATTTGCGTGACTTATTGAAGCTTTCAGAAGTACAAAGAGCGTTGACGTTACTCGATGATTCACTGGAATTATGCTACGAAGTGATTAAAACGGCTTTAGGGCGCTCACAAAGCCTAGATTCTATTTTTGAACGTGTGACCATTTACCGTAACCGTTTGAATCGACTAAAAGATGTGACTATTGCGGGCTATAGTTATTGGTTTGAAAGCTATGGACGACATTTTTTATTGGCGCTCACGCCATTAACTGTTGCTGATAAATTCAGCGAAATGATTAGTAATACACCTGCAAGCTGGGTTTTCACATCAGCAACCTTATCCGTAAATGAAAAACTGAGCCATTTTACCGATCGCTTAGGGGTAGTGGGTGCAAAAACATTGTTATTAGCGAGCCCGTTTGACTACCAAAGTCAAACTTTATTATGTGTTCCACGTTTTTTGCCTGAAACAAACCAACGGGGAATTGCACGAAAATTAGCGACCATGTTGCGGCCATTAATCGAAAAAAATCAAGGGCGCTGCTTCTTTTTATGTACGTCACACCTGATGATGCGTGAATTAGCACAGGAGTTTAAAGCCTCATTAACGCTTCCGGTGCTAATGCAAGGTGAAAGCAGTAAAAACAAACTATTATCTCAATTTATTGCCGCGGGGAATGCCGTCTTAGTGGCAACGAGTAGTTTCTGGGAAGGGGTTGATGTGCGTGGTGACGAATTAACGTGTGTGATTATTGATAAACTGCCTTTTACCGCTCCCGATGACCCCTTGTTAAGGGCTCGCATTGAGGATTGTGAACTGCGAGGTGGTGACCCATTTACAGATGTACAACTACCTGACGCGGTTATTACATTAAAGCAGGGGGTTGGCCGATTAATTCGAGATACCAGCGACTACGGTGTAATAGTTATTTGTGATAACCGCTTAGTCACTCGACCTTATGGTGAGGTGTTTTTACGCAGTCTTCCTCCGTCACCACGTACACGAAGTATTAAAAAAGCCATTGCATTTTTAGAAAATAAACGAAATCAATCTAATCAAAAAGAGTGATTACGCTGTGTTTTGCTGCTATTACTCAGGCCGTTTGTGCTAATATAAACGGCATCTTTTAATCAAAACCTATTTATTTGCCGGAGTTTAGGCATGTCGAGTCGTATTCTTGCTGTTGATACAGCAACAGAAGCATGTTCAGTAGCACTTTGGTGTGATGGTGAAATCATCTCACGCTTTGCTGTTTCCCCTCGTGAACATACACAAAAAGTTTTACCCATGGTTGAGGATGTCTTAGCCGAAGCAGAAATGACATTAAGCCAATTAGATGCCTTAGCATTTGGTCGTGGTCCGGGAAGTTTTACGGGGGTTAGAATTGGTGTTGGAATAGCACAAGGACTGGCGTTGGGAGCAGATTTGCCAATGATAGGTATTTCTTCCTTGATGGCACTAGCACAAGGTGCGTTTCGTATAACGGGTAATACGCAGGTGTTAGTGGCAATAGATGCGCGTATGTCAGAAATTTATTGTGCACAATATCAAAGAGAAACGCATGGTTTATGGCTGGGTGAAAAGACAGAAGCGGTATTATTACCCGATGATTTTAAAGCTAAACTTTCCGGTCTGACTGGCCAGTGGTGCCATGCAGGTACAGGCTGGGCGGCTTACCCGACACTGTTAGCGGGCAACCATTTGTTTATCGATAGCCAAGTGACATTACCTGACGCACAAGACATGTTGCCAATTGCGGCTCAGTTTTGGCAACAAGGCAAAATAGTTGCCGTTGAGGATGTAGAACCAACCTATTTGCGCAATGAAGTGACATGGAAAAAATTACCCGGTAGGGAATAAAGCTAATTAGACAAAGTTAATGTTAATTGGCTATAAGACGTTTAAACGTATAGCCAATTTTTGATTAATTAAAATACAAATCGAATTTTATCAAAATATAGGTTATTATTAACAGGTAATTTATTATTTTTAACATATCGTGTTTTGTTCGTTCAAGGCTATTTTAAATACGCTTTTCTGAATTTATACTATTGCTAATCGGAGGTAGTCTATGAACATTGAATTAAACTGCCACACTGCACTTAAAGGTATTTTTGTTGCAAGCGTATTAGCACTAACAGGATGTGTATCAATACCTTCATCCATTCAAGGGTCGGTACAAAACCCAGCGGAGAACTTAACCTCCGTGCAAAATGCACCAGAGATGTATATTGGTCAAGAGGCTCGCTTTGGTGGGAAAGTTCTTGCGGTTACCAATGAACCAACAAGAACTCGTTTAGAAATTGCGGTGATGGCATTAAATAAATACGATGCTGCGCCTGAACTTAATGCGCCATCTATTGGGCGTGTCTATGCTTATCTGAATGGTTTTCGCGAACCTAGCGATTTCACTAATCATTATGTTACTGTTGTTGGTAAAATCACAGGGGAACAACAGGGTAAAATAGGTCAAGTTCCATATAAGTACGTAACCTTAAATGTTACAGGCTTCCAACGCTGGAATGTAGCTCAAAGTGTAATGATTCCACCATCAGGCCCGTGGGGATATGGATATTACGATTCACCATACTATTATAATCACCCGTGGGGTTGGGGATATGGCTACCCAGGTGGGCCTGCTCAAGTGCACACTTATTTAACTGAATAATTCATTTATCACTGCTAAAAAAGGCCCTAATTATTTAGGGCCTCAGACTGCGGCCAGGCATGTTATGCTTGGCCGTAATTCGTATAGATCATTGAAAATAAACAAGAAAAATCAGTTCTTTGACTTTCGGCTGATAACACTAAGCGGGAAAAATCACGCTTTTGTCCCGCTTAGTCAACAACCTCAGGCTCTAATTAGTTAGGGCCTTTTGTAGCTTAGATGAATCCTCTCCACTGGTGTTTTCAATAGCATTTAATATCATTAAAGCCATCGCGATAAGATATTATAGATTGAATTAGAACATTAATTTATAGATGGCATCTCCAAAATTGACCTATAACAGTGTATAATTAGACTATCTTGTACAGAATTAAATCTGTTTAACATAACTTAAGATAAATAAGGCGGCTTAGTCCGCCTTGTTTTTTCGTGAAGGAACAAAACTTATTTAGTGATAGACCTCTCAACCTTGACATTGTCTGTTTTATAAACTGGTACGCTGAGTTAATAATTTGTTAAAAGGTATGTTGAGTATAATAACTTCACTAAATTCAGGAGTAACATTTTGGAAAAAATCTGGCTAAAAAATTACCCTGCGGATGTGCCGGAAGAAATCGATCCTGATCGCTTCGCCTCTTTAGCAGAGTTACTTGAAAATGCGGTCTCTCAATATGCCGATCAACCTGCATTTATTAACATGGGTGCAGTAATGACATATCGGAAGCTTGAAGAAAGAAGCCGTGCTTTTGCCGCTTACTTACAAAATGGACTTGGTTTAAAAAAAGGGGATCGCGTTGCATTAATGATGCCAAACCTATTACAGTATCCTATCGCTTTATTTGGAATATTACGTGCAGGAATGGTTGTAGTAAATGTTAACCCACTATACACACCGAGGGAGTTAGAACATCAGTTAAATGACAGCGGTGCAACAGCGATTGTCATAGTGTCTAACTTTGCTCATACGTTGGAAAAAATAGTTTATAACACCAAAGTCAAACACGTTATTTTAACGCGCATGGGGGATCAACTCTCAAGACCTAAAGCGACAATTGTCGATTTTGTGGTCAAATATGTGAAGCGCTTGGTTCCCAAATATAACTTGCCTGATGCTATTTCATTCCGTCGTGCAATGCATTATGGCTATCGCATGCAGTATATTAAACCGAGTATCTCAGGTAGTGATTTAGCCTTTTTGCAATATACAGGGGGAACGACTGGGGTTGCAAAAGGTGCCATGCTAACTCATCGCAATATGTTAGCTAACGTAGAGCAAGCGAGAGCGGCTTATGGCCCAGCCTTGAAGTTTGGTGCTGAGTTTGTGGTAACAGCACTCCCGCTATATCATGTATTTGCTTTAACCGTAAATTGTTTATTATTCATCACGGTGGGTGGTGTCAACTTGCTTATTACTAACCCGCGAGATGTACCGGATACTGTGAAACAGCTAGCGCGTTACCCTGTCACATCCATTACTGGTGTGAATACGTTATTTAATGCATGGTTGCACAATGATGAATTTAAAAAAATGGATTTTTCACGCTTACGTCTTTCTGTTGGTGGGGGCATGCCAGTACAAAAAGCCGTTGCTGAAAAGTGGCAGCAACTTACCGGCAAACACCTACTGGAAGGGTATGGATTAACCGAGTGTTCACCATTGGTGACAGGGAATCCACATAATTTAGACACTTATAGTGGAAGTATTGGTTTACCTGTTCCTTCAACTGAGGTTAAATTCCTTGATGATGATGGACATGAAGTTGAACAAGGTCAGCCAGGGGAAATGTGGGTAAAAGGCCCGCAGGTAATGAAAGGGTATTGGAACCGGCCTGACTCTACCGCAGAAACTATCGTTGATGGCTGGCTAGCGACAGGGGATATTGCTGAAATAGACAATGAAGGGTATATCCGCATTGTCGATCGTAAAAAAGATATGATTATCGTTTCAGGTTTCAACGTTTATCCCAATGAAATTGAAGATGTTGTTTCAACTCACCCTGATGTTATTGAATGTGCTGCGATTGGTGTTTCTAGTGAAAGTACGGGAGAAGCGGTTAAAGTGTTTATCGTGACGAAAAATGCGAATTTAACCGCAGATGAACTTAAAACCTTTTGCCGGCGTTCGCTAACGGCGTATAAAGTACCTAAGTTATTTGAATTTAGAAATGAACTACCGAAATCGAATGTCGGTAAAATTCTACGTAAAGACTTGCGCGATGAAGAAAAATTGCAAAGTGCAAAATCACCAGTATGATCGTGGTTTAATCTTATACAGTAAATACATGGCGCCGGTTTTTACCGGCGTCATTGTGATGAAAATATAAAAAGAGAAACTTGTTTTGAATTATCGTTTAGTGACCACAGATAGTGAATTAGCCCAAATATGCCAAGAAGCCAGCCGCGCACCGTGGTTAGCGTTGGACACCGAGTTTATTCGAACCCGAACGTATTATCCGCAATTAGGTTTGCTACAGCTGTATGATGGGAAGCAAGTTTCACTAATTGACCCACTACAAATAACGGATTTTAGCCCATTTAAGGCACTGTTAACTAACCCTGAACAACTTAAGTTCCTTCATGCAGGTAGTGAAGACCTTGAGGTCTTTATTCATGATTTTGATTGTGTACCTGAGCCCATGATTGACACCCAAGTGGTTGCTGCTTTTTTAGGCTATCCTATTTCTTGTGGTTTTGCATCACTGGTTTCTGAACATCTTGGTATTGAATTAGACAAGAGTGAATCACGAACAGATTGGTTAGCTCGTCCTTTAAGTGAAAAGCAATGTGACTATGCCACCGCAGACGTGTTGTATTTGCTGCCATTAGCTAAAATTTTGATGGAGAAAGTAGCAGAGGCAGGCTATCTAGAGGATGTCAAAGATGAGTGTAAACGTGTGGTTGCTCGTCGTCAAAAGGCGATAAAACCTGAAAAAGCTTATTTGAATATTCACAACGCATGGCAATTACGTGATGAACAATTAGCCTGCTTGCAATTATTGGCGCAGTGGCGTTTAAATCAAGCTAAGGCTCGTAATATGGCCATTAATTTTGTGGTGAAAGAAGAACATTTGTGGAAAGTAGCCCGTTACTTGCCCAGTTCTCTAGGTGAACTTGATGCATTAGGGTTAACGGGGCAAGAAATTCGCTGCCACGGTAAGCGTCTGTTGGCGCTTGTAGATCAAGCCAAAAATTTGGATGCAAGCCAATATCCAGCGCCGGTATCGAATATTACTGAGCAAAACCAATATAAAAGCTTGTTTAAAGAAATCAAATCAATAGTGAAAGATATTGCCGAAAACGAAAAGTTTAATGCCGAGTTGTTAGCCTCTAGGCGGCAAATAAATCAACTGCTTTCTATTCACTGGGGGCTAAAATCATCCACAACCCCACCTGAACTCCTTGCTGGCTGGCGGGGTAAATTACTCGCAGAGCCACTTTCTAAGTTATTAGCCAACGCATAAGCTATTTAGGCGCATGAATAATCATGTGCCTAAATACACATCGAATATTAATTTATTTATTATCAAATGGTGAAGTTCTAATTAATTATTAGTTTAATATTCACTAAGTGAATATTAAAATCAATTTTTGTAATTACTCTTAAAAATAATTAGATTAATCCCTAAAAATGGAGTAAATATAATTCAGTAATGTATTATTATTTAATAACGCATTGAAAATAAATAATTATTTAACGTTGCGGAATTAATAATTACAGATTGAATTATACTTCTCGCATTTGTAAATGAAAATCATTTTCATATACTGACTTTCGAACATTAAAGGAATAGTTAATACCTTTTTTTAATGTGTGACCTAACTTATCAATATAAGTTAACTACTGTTCGAATAGGAGCTTACAAATGAAAAAACTTTCTTTAATTACCTTAGCGGTTTCCTTCTCTCTATTTTCCACTGGTGTAATGGCTGAAACGGTTTCCGGCCAAAGCCAAAGTTATGATGAGGAAAAAACAGATATCATCGTTGGTGAAACACAGTCCACAAGGGGACCACATGGTGGAGCATTAGGTGCTCCTGGTATTGGTTACCGAAATATGAGAGATGGGATGAGAATATCATTTTCTGGTTTAAAAAACTTGGTAACACAGAAACCGGATAATGTTTATGTATTAGAAAGTAGTGGAAGTCCACATGGTAATATGGGTAAATTTCAATTTAGTCAGGTAGCTGATGCAGAAATTTATTATGGTGACTGGTCACAAACAGGACTTGAGGGAGATAAAACGCACACGGCATATTTCTCAGGGGAAAATGCCAGCACAGAAGTACCAGTTGAGGGTAAAGCCACGTATACCCTCGAAGGGGTTAATCAGTATGATGGCGAAGCTAAATTAGCAGGGTCATTTGAGGCTGATTTTGGTGAAAAAACTTACATCGGCTCATTGCAAGGGGCAAGCAATAACTACACTATGGCAGGTGAACTTGAAGAGCAAGGAAAATTCAGTGGTACAGCGGTTGCCAATGATTCTATTGATGGGACAAGTAAGGGGCAGTTCTTTGGTGATAATGCAGACAGTATGGCAGGGGTGACTTCATTTGCAGGCAATGAAGAATTAGATATTGCATTTGCGGGTAAAAAAGACTAATTAGTTCTCACTGATAAATCATCCCTCGTAAAAATAGGTGAATTTTCTTCGCCTATTTTTTATTTGTGCACAAAAATTGAGATTATATGAAACTAGAAATTTTTGTAAGAATGAGTTTTTTAATCTTTTTGTTATTATTTAGTTTTTGTTGCTTATCTAATAATAAAGAAGATTATGGAAACAGGAGTACTATTTTAAATTTAATAACTAAAAAGGAAAGTAATAAAAAAATTCACTCGTCAAAAAAAACAAATAAAAATGTCGACGAAATAAGTTTTGTTCTTTATGATTTAACACAAAGAAAAGCGTTCGAACAAGTTGATGAATTATTGACAGGTTATTTAAACGATCCCAAGCACGATCAAACGTTGGTTAGTTACATTCATGCTGAGCAGTTTTTCTATAAAGGTAATTATAATAAAGCGATAAAAAACTACCAGAAGGTTTTAAATGATGAGCCTAATGTTATCTCAACCCATTTTAAATTAGCTAAAGCGTATGTGGCGGTTAAAAATTATACTGACGCATTAAGGCAGTATGAAAAAATAAACATAAAATTTCGTGATAAGTTAACAAAAAAACAGAGTAGTATAATCGATAATAATATTAAAAATATAAATGCTCATTATAACAGGCATGGAAATATTACTTTTGGTATGGGTTATAATTCGAATATTGACCAATCACAAGGTGGTGATAAACAATATTGCACCAAGGGTACCTGTATAACAGGGCAGCCAATGCGGGCTAGTATGGTAAATAATTTCTATTTAAGTAGCACAAGGATAGCACCACTATATGGACAGCATAGTTGGATACAAGGACTCAATTTTTCAGGGGTTGACTATCTGCGGGATGACAGTAAAAGAAAGGTAACTATATACGCTAATGGCGGTTACCAGTATGCAGATAATAATAAAAAATTAATCTTAACACCAACTGGTTTAGTAACATGGCAAAATAACCAATTTCATTACTATAGAATAGGCGTGAAAGGAGGGATTGAGGTTTATCCATCACCATTTTTTTCTATGTTCGCCTTTATTGATGTCAATAAATATCATTATAATAAAGCATATACAGCACATGATGGTAATGAAATAGTATATTCATATGGGGTGGTTTATATCGTTAACGAAAACCGTAAGCTAACTATTAGAGGTGGAAATGTAAGTTATAATAAACCGTTGAAAAGTGATAGTTATAATCAATATGAATTATCTTTTAATTTATCTGATTATATTCATACAACTGAAATTTCTAATACCATTGGTTACCGAAAATCAAAATTTAATAGCTATGATTGGTCATTAGATACTCAGCGAGTAGACTATTGTTGGTATTTTAAAACGCAGATTAATAAAACTAATTTTAAGATATTACAATTTTCACCATCCATTTATTTTAATTATCAAATCAATAGTAGTAGTGCAGATGTTATTTATTCTTATAAGCAAAGTGAGTTCGGTGTCAATTTTACCAAAGCATTTTAATTTTCACCGGAAGGAATAATGAAAGTAAAAACAGTGATAGCAATTAATATCGCGACAGGGTTGTCCATGCTGTGTGCTCCAAGTTTACTTAATGCACAGGAACGGGAAAATATAGGCTCTATTTTGGTTAATGATAAAGCCATAACTATCAAAGAGCGTGATAGAAAAGGTGCAGATAACCAATATGATAAAGACGAATCGAATATTTATATTAGCAAAGAAGAAATTGAACGTTATAAGGGAACTAACCCTGCGGATACGATTAACCATGCAGTTGGCGTGTATAGTGGGGATGCACGTAATAGTGGTGCATTAGACCCAAATGTACGGGGTATACAAGGCCAAGGGCGGGTTCCTGTTACTGTCGATGGAACTGAACAGGCTATCACTGTCTGGCGGGGTTATAATGGTGCGAATAACCGTAATTATATCGACCCAAATATGATTAGCAGTATCTTAGTCATGAAAAGTGGCACATTGGATCGTGATGTACGGACATCAACGGGGGGAGGCATTGCATTAACCACGATTGGTATTGATGAGGTGGTAGCTCATAACGAAAAATTTGGTTTTGACATCAAATTAGAAACCAGTAGTAATGCGACCAAACCAAGAATTAGTCGTCTTAGCTATGGGGGGGATTATCGGGATGAGAAAAATCTATTTGAATATCTAAGTTCGACGCGGTCATTGCGTAGCGGGATTTATTTTCAAGATAAAGATGTGTTAGTCACTCCTCGCTCAAAGGGAAACGCCAATTTTTTTAATTTGCAAAGCAATGCGGCAAGGCTGGCCGTAGGAACACGGCAGGATAAATTTGACCTGATATTAGCCTATAGTTACCGCAACCAAGGCAATTATTTTGCGGGTAGTCGTGGTGCGGAGCAGTATTATGGGGAAATGCTAACTTATGACCCTCAAGCACCTCAAAAGGCTGTTGACCCTTATATGCCATTTGTCGCGAAAATTTATGGCCCAAATAAAGAGGTGGGGAATACCTCCAATGAAATGTCCACTTGGTTAGCTAAATTGAATGTTATGTTGCCTAATGATCAAGGTATCTCCTTCGGCTATATGCAAATGCTAAGCCATTATGGTGAAATTATGCCCTCACAAATTCGCTACTATGATTTAGCAGGACAAATCCCTCAGTGGGAACTCGCAAAGCTAACCTTAAACACTCTCTATGCCAATTACTCATTTAAACCTGAATCGCTCAACTGGATTGATTTTCGTTTAGGGGCTTGGATGACGAAGACTGATTTAAATTCTAATACAGCAGGAGGACAACCGAGAGAGCCAATTCAAAGAGATTGGAATTATGAAATTGAAAGCTCGGGTAAGTCAAGAAATCTGACGATTGATGGCTCATTAGTTAATGGTATTAAATTAAACCAACTGAATGACCGCTATGGCATTTCCATATCGAATAAATTTCAATTAACCCCTGAATTTAAAATTACGTTGATGGGGAATTTAACTGATGAAAACATAGGTAGTCGAGGCGATATTTATGGTTCTAATTCAACCCCGAAGTCAGGACTGTTCAGGGCCATTCCACGTGAGGGTAAACGTAGGGAATATAATGGCGGAATAAGGTTGGATTGGCAGCCTTCGGATTGGTTAAGCCTGAACGCTAGCGCCCAATATATTAACTATTGGTCGAGGGATGTACTTAAAGAAAGACGTGTAGCGGCAAAAGATGAAATATTTGCTCGGCATAGCCGCATAACAGCGAAAAACTATCGATTATCTCGTTTATTAACTGCTGAAGAATTTAACAAAATTCAGCGTTATGAAGATAGGAAGGGGCAAACATATGGAGATATAAAAAATCCATATGTTGTAAAACTCTTTATTGAGGAGGCTCTAGGATTATCCAAGGGAGCTTTAAACGAGGCGGGATATCGCCAGACAAGCGGAGAGTTTAGGATCACCGAAAAAAATCATACGGTAAAGTGGTCAGCTGATGAAAACCATCGTTTCATGCGCGCATATAACCCTTTCTATAATGGTGAGGTAGATTTAAATGAAGAGGCAGTTGACCCTGTTACAGGCATAACAGTAAAAAAACTGAGAGCTGCAAAGTTAGGTAAAGATGAAGTTAAGTTTACGGGGAATGAGAGGTTCTTGCCATCGAAAAGAAATGAAGATTCCGCTTGGGCCCCTTCTGTAGGGGCTACTGTTTATTTAACGGACAATAACCGTATATTTGCACGCTATTTAGAAACGGTTAGAATGCCCAGTATTTTTGAAGATACTGTTGGTTTTTCCAGTAGTAGGGGCATTAACTATGTGCCACCCACTTTTTTACCTGAGCGTAGCCATACGGTAGAACTCGGTTATGTTGGTAATTTCCAAGAACGATTGAATGCAGAAAACCACGCGGATTTACGTATCAATTATTATTACACGGTTGTTACCAATGCTTTTGAAAGAAACTTGGACTTAATTTTCACGCAGGTGGATAAACATAAAACTGCTGGGGTGGAACTGTTAGCTCGTTATGATGATGGCAGGCTGTTTGGTGATGTAGGGGTAGATTACCGTTTAAAAAATGTAGTGTGTGATGTAGCAACATTGATGGAAATGGACCCATATAACAAGTTTGGTGGTTCAGAGTGTACGACGGCAGGGTTTCCTGGGGGCTATTTACGTACACAATTGCAACCTAAATACAGTGTTCATGCCAATTTGGGACTGCGTTTCTTCGATGAAAGTTTAGAAATTGGTAGCCGTATGCGCTACCACAGTACGGCTAAAAATGAAGATGAAGCAGAAATGATAGAAACATATCCTCATCTTTATGCGCCATTAAATAATAGCCCGATGCGTTGGAATGCAGTATTTACCACGGATGCTTATGTCAATTATCAGGTTAATAAAAATATCTCGCTAGAGCTGTTAGCGACAAATTTATTAAATGAATATTATATTGATCCATTAACACGGAGCATGATGCCAGCACCTGGTCGAACATTACGTTTTAGTGTAACAGGGAAATTCTAACCATATCCCCCTTATATTATTTATAAGGGGGAGCCTCTAATTTTAAATCTATGAGTACTGCTATGAAAATAGTTTTATTAGCAGTCGGTTTTTTATTGGTGCCATATTATGACTTATCTTCGTTTTTTATATGCGATGGTTGTTTCTCTTTTGCTACATGGTGGATTAGCTTATTACAGTTTGCTGATAAGTTCTGCTTCAGCGATTAAAGCCGCGCCTATTTACGCTACGGTGATGACAATTACAATGACTCAATTTCAATTAGAACAACAGGTAGCCAGAATAAATGAAACCATTACCGACTCCGGAGGAGTCATTAACTCACCGGTAGAATTGGAATATGCAGCGATTAAAGTGGCGAGGGAGCCAAGTGATAGTCATGATCAAAATCATTTAGGTAAAACACAGCTTGAGGTGAGTAAGCCAAAGGAATTAGCCGAAGTCACCTTGAAGAAAAAAAATCGTCTTAATAAACAGGAAGAGAAGAAACGTAACGATGAAGTTGAGCAGCAGTTTAAAGCAGGAGATGCGCTTGTAAGCTCGCAAGAAAGAGGGTTGCAAGGAGAACAACGCACATCAGCAATGGGGGATGAAAGCAATAATCTCCGGTTAAATTACTTGGCGAAAGTGCGAAATGAGCTTGAGCGCCATAAAAGATACCCAAGGCGAGCTAGAGCGATGGGAATCGAAGGTTTTGTAGTCGTAAATTTCCAAATAACACCTCAAGGTGAATTAATTAATGTTTCCATTATTGACTCAGAGTACAGTGAAATATTTGGCAAAGCAGTGCTTAATTCGGTTAAACGCTACCGGTCGGTAGGCCCGAAGCCTGAAAGTGTTAAGGCGTTAAACCAGATAAAAATTCATTTTTCATTGGAAAAATAAAAAAGGAAACACGAAAAGACAATAACCAGACATTAGCCATAATGGCTAATTAAATAGAACCAAAGCAAGCCGCCATAGCGTATAGCGGCTTCTTTGCAAATTATTTTTCTGTAGTTGTGGTTTTTATTTCATCACCTTCTGGTAGAGTGACGTTTAATTCCAGAACAGAAATATCATCATCTTTTTGTTCAAATTGCACTGACAGCATCTCAGGGTCAACTTGCACATATTTACAAATAACCTGCAAAATATCGCGTTTCATATCAGCAAGATATGGGGGTTCGCTATCACCACGGCGACGTTCTGCAACGATGATTTGCAATCGCTCTTTTGCGATATTCGCTGTCGTCTTTTTTCTCGACAGAAAGAAATCCAATAAAGCCATTATTTATCCCCCAAATAGGCGTTTTAAGAAACCTTTTTTCTCTTCTTCAATGAAACGGATAGGGCGATCTTCACCTAAAATACGTGCAACACAGTCATCGTAAGCTTGGCCTGCTTCAGACTCTGTATCTAAAATAACCGGCTCACCTTGGTTAGATGAACGGAGTACAGATTGGTCTTCAGGGATAACACCGATTAACGGAATGCAGAGAATTTCAAGTACATCTTCCATACTTAACATGTCGCCGCGAGTAACACGGCCTGGATTATAACGTGTTAGTAGTAAGTGTTCTTTAATTGGTTCTTCACCTTTTTCAGCACGGCGTGATTTAGAGGCTAAAATACCTAAAATACGGTCAGAGTCACGGACTGAAGAAACTTCTGGGTTTGTGGTGATAATGGCTTCATCTGCAAAATAAAGTGCCATTAACGCACCACTCTCAATACCTGCTGGTGAGTCACAAACGATAAAATCAAAACCAAGATCATCGCTCAACTCATCAAGAATTTTACCCACACCCTCACGTGTTAAAGCGTCTTTGTCACGAGTTTGTGATGCAGGTAAGATAAACAGATTTTCAGTGCGCTTATCTTTAATCAATGCCTGATTAAGGCTTGCATCACCTTGGATGACATTGACAAAGTCATAAACTACTCGACGCTCACATCCCATAATAAGGTCAAGGTTACGCAGTCCGATGTCAAAGTCGATAACTACGGTTTTATTCCCTTTTTGTGCCAGCCCAGTAGCTATGGCCGCGCTTGAAGTGGTTTTACCTACGCCACCTTTACCTGAAGTTACTACAATTATGCGTGCCATGAATAATTCCTTGTAAATAAGGTCTAATTTAAATATTCGATGTTAAGTTTGTTATCAACTAAACGCAGTTTAGCTGCTTTGGCGAGAAAATCAGCAGGGATTTGATCGCTCAGCCAATATTCACCCGCAATTGAGACCAACTCAGCTTGCAAATGTGTACAAAAAATCTGACTTTCAATATCACCAGAAGCGCCTGCTAATGCACGGCCTCTCATCACGCCATATATATGAATATTACCATCTGCTAACAGTTCTGCACCTGCACTGACATTACTTGTGACGATCAGATCACTATTTGGTGCATAAATACGTTGCCCAGAACGAACAGGAGTATTAATGATTCGGGTCTTACGATGTAAGGGCTCAGTTTGAACTGTCGTAACCTGAGGTTCAGGTTGAATTTCAACAGGTTTCTGACTTTTTCCCTCATTTAATACCGGTAAACCCGCGTCATTTGCTTTTTGTCGTAATATAGGGTCGGTACACCCACTTACCCCGACAATTCGTAAATTCGCTGAAATAACTGATTTATGAATGCTGTGTAAATCAGCATTGGGCGTTAACTCACTAATGTTGATAACAACAGGGGCATTTTTAAAGAAATCAGGAGCCTGACTTACTTTTTCTTGCAGCGCTTTTTTGATGAGTTTAGGCTCTTCACTGTATAAGTGAATAACTGAAAGAGTAAAACTGCTGCCTTTAAGTTCTATTGGCGATTGTGGCATCTATCTAGACTCAGCAAATTAAAAATTCCGAAACAATCCTCGGGTGAAGATATTCTATAAAACAATAGCATGTTATAGTTACTGCATTCTTCAAGCAAGCTAATGAACTAAGAAAAAGAGTTAAATATAATGATTTGTGCAATTTATAGAAGCCCTAAGCGTGATCAAACTTATCTTTATATTGAAAAGAAAGATGACTTTTCACGTGTTCCTGAAGAGTTATTAGCTCAATTTGGAACACCACAATTTGCGATGTCGATTTCCTTAGACAAACGTGAAAAGCTGGCGAATGCTGACTTAACGCGAGTTAAGGCCGATCTACTCGAAGTCGGTTATTACCTACAATTCCCACCTCCGGTAGAAAACTTGCTTTCAGAGCATAAAGAGCTGAATAACTAGAGCAAATTAAGAAAAACCTGAAAAGCAATCACTGTCTGGAGGACACGAATGAAACCAACGTTATTATATACATTAGTCGCTGGTTTGCTTTTAGCAAGTTGTTCTGCGAAACAGCATCAATCAGTGGCAACTCAACCTATTACACCAGAACAAAATATAGCCATAGCTCAAGAAGTTGCTGCATTAGATAAAGCATTTCCAATTGACCAACGTGAACCCTCTCAATTTCCTGCCTATGTCGAATTATTGAAAGAACATGCTGTTGCTCAAGGGATAAAACCTTCCACAATTGAGCGTGCATTCATGAATATCCATTTCATTGAACGTGTGGTGAAAGCTGACAAAGGCCAACCTGAAAAAAGAGCGACGGTCACACTTGCTAGCTATTTAAAAAATGTTTTACCTCAATCCCGTATTAATGCAGGTTATGATAAATATATAGAAAATAAACCGTTATTAGACTCAATTAGCCAAAAATACGGTGTTCCACCTCAATTTATTGTGTCGCTTTGGGGACTAGAAAGTGGTTTTGGTCGTTCTCAAGGTAAGGAAGATGTCATTTCTGCACTCGCAACACTTTCATTTGAAGGTCGTAGGGAAGCGCTTTTTAGTAAGCAATTATTAGCCGCACTTGAGATAATGGATAAAGGTTATATTCCTGAAGACCAGCAATTGAAGGGGTCATGGGCAGGAGCGATGGGGCAAAGCCAATTTATGCCAACGTCATACTTATCATATGCTGCAGATGGCGATGGCGATGGTAAAATGGATATATGGAATAATAAGGCGGATGTTTTCGCTTCGATTGCTAACTATTTATCAACAGAAGGCTGGCAATCACAGTTACCTTGGGGTTACCAAGTTCACTTACCAGCAGATTTTGATCGAACTCTTGAGGGCGTGAAATCTGAACAAGGGAAAACAGTGAGTGAATGGCAGCAATTAGGTGTTAAGTTACCTTCATTTTCGCAATTATCTCCAGAAGTGAAAACCTGGGTTGTGATCCCTGATGACCCTGAAGGTCGAACATTTTTAGTGACTGAAAATTTCCGCACCATTATGCATTGGAATCGTTCATACTATTTTGCTTTGAGTGTATGCATGATGGCAGATGGCATCGCGAATAAAATACAATAACGATAAATAGGAGTACCTCTATGTATCAACATCGTGACTGGCAAGGCGCATTATTGGATTTCCCTGCTAACAAGGTTATTTGTGTTGGTAGTAATTATGCTAAGCATATCAAAGAAATGGGTTCCGCCGTACCAGAGGAACCTGTCATTTTTATCAAACCGGAAACGGCTTTATGTGATATAACTCAATCGATTGTTATCCCCAAAGATTTCGGTGAAGTTCATCATGAGATTGAAATGGCAATTTTAATTGGAATGCCATTAAAAAATGCGGATGAAGACCGTGTGTCTCGTTCTATTGCTGGCTATGCTGTCGCATTAGATTTAACGCTTAGGGATTTACAAGCCAAATTTAAAAAAGCAGGCCAACCGTGGGAAAAAAGCAAAGCCTTTGATGGTTCATGTCCTATTTCAGGTTTTATTCCCATAAGTAACCCAAATGACCTGCAAAATACTCAGCTTTCTTTGGAAATTAATGGTGAAGTTCGCCAAGAGGGCTCGACGCGTGATATGATCACGCCAATTTTACCGCTGATTAGCTACATGTCACGCTTTTTTACGCTACGAGCAGGGGATGTCATTTTGACAGGAACACCAGAAGGTGTTGGCCCACTGGCCTCTGGCGACATGTTAAAGCTATCTATTAATGAGCATACTCTGACTACCCGAGTAATTTAAGTATAGGATTAATTAACACTATGTCGCAGTTCTGGCAGGTTAAAACATTAGATGAAATGACTGATGAAGAGTGGGAGTCACTTTGTGATGGATGTGGGCAATGTTGTTTACACAAGTTAATGGATGAAGATACCGATGAAATCTATTTTACTAATGTGGCTTGCAACCAACTTAATCTAAAAACCTGCCAGTGCAAGCACTATGAAGACCGCTTCAGTTATGAGGCGGATTGCATCAAGCTTAATCGTTATAATTTAGAAACATTTGAGTGGCTGCCGAATACCTGCGCCTATCGTTTATTACTTGAAGGAAAATCGCTTCCTGCTTGGCATCCTTTAAAAACTGGGTCTAAATCCGCAATGCATAATGAAGGAGTTTCTGTCCGCCATATTGCAGTAAGGGAAATTGACGTAGTGGATTGGGAAGAACATATTATGAACAGACCGAAAGGTAGAGGCTAAGAGTATTTAAAGGAAAAGTGAGCTTTATGGATATATCGTTACCAGCAGTTGGGTTGTTCACGCTTATTGATCTTATTTTTGTTCCTAAGGCTATATCACTGTTTGAATGGTTTAGTGGGTACGCCATGATGGTAATTTATACTTTTTAAATAACTCTCTTCTTCGTTTTATTTTGATAAACGATACTCATATTTTTATGAGTCATTCTCTGTGGGTATCGTCAATTCCAGCGTATTTTATCGTTTATCACGGACTTAGTAATTATCTATGGGTCAGCCTCAAATTTGATGAAATTCATCATAATATGATGAGTCAGTATTTAATTATTTTCCTATATGTCATCTTACTTGTGATTATTACAGTGAATTTATTGATTTTGTAACTAGTGTATAATTTATGAGCACTTGTTTTGCTTTTATAAAAATAGTTCGCTAACATATTTTTTAATAACCACAAATGAAGGGCGCAATATGAAAACGTTCGGGGTTGTTCTGACAATTATAGGACTGATTACCGCAATTATTTCTTATAATATGGATGTGGGTATTCCCATAGTTTATGGGGAAACAATTACTGATTCCGGTTTAGCGTTTGATCGCCAGAACTATATTATTGGCAGCTTGCTGGTTGCAGTTTGTGGTGTTTTACTTGTTATTTTTGATAAAAAAAAGCGCAAATAAAATAAGTATAAGTAGGTATATTTAAGCGTTTTAAATTGATGGTGCTAAAATGCAGGAAGAACGATGCGTTTCAGAGCAAATTGGCTATTATAAATTAGCCATCCTGCATTATCATCTGTGATAATTGTCTTATTAAACTATTTTGAACCATAAGCTACGGTATAAAAATGAATAGTTGTCATGGTAATAAGTGTTATTACAGGGTCTATTGTTAAAGGAGCGAATCAACACCATCAGCGGTTAGGATAGTCACTTTAGCTTCAGAGTATTGCGAAATAATGAGTAGGAAGTTAGAAATAACTGACTCCTTAAGTGGGCGAGTAGGTTGTTGTATTTCCTCTCAAACGAGAACGTAGAAGAGGGGGATTCATGTTGTAGAATCATTCTTAAGCCACTTCACTTCATTTTCCCCTATCCCCTATCTTCTATATAGCAAGCAAAAAAATTTTGAGTTTTTTTGCTTGGCAATTCTTTGTGCAACAAATCAATTTATTCACTAATTATTTTAAGTTATTGGCCGATATTAAGTTAGTGCGCAACGTATCTCTTATTTTTAAGGTAAGCGAATTAAAAGGTAACCGAAGCGTTTAGACAAGAAATTATGGGGCAAGGCTAATTTTTTGATGATTTTTATAGCATTTTTGCAAGTGCATATTGATTTTGTAAAGATGGTAGATCGCTCAATAATAAATTATTGATATAAAATATTTTTTTTCGTTATGTCTCATACTTGTCAAATTCTGGTACTAAAATATAAATAGCTACTTTATGTTATGAAAATGATAACAATATGGGGGTTATTCGCTCGGTTGAATTGTTTAAAAGAGGGTAAACTGGTTCAAAATTTGAAAAGCAAGAGTATAAAATACATCTTTTAATGATGACTTTACGTGTTAGTTCACACTTTACTACATTACATTTTAAATTTAAGAATATTCTTAATGATAAAAAAGGACTCGTGGATCACATTTTTATTGAGTATTCGTTTTAAGAAAATATGACTATTTTCATGGGGTTACAAAATAGGAAAATTGATCTAGAACCGCTTACACTTTATGGGTTTAATTGCTTTTCTTTATCCTATGTCAAAATTAATGATAATTTTTTCTAACATAGGCTCATCTGCACTAACCAATATTTAAATTTTCACGTCACTATAAAGTTGAATGAATAGAGAATTATATTGCGATTTTATCACTACTTTCTCTATTGTTTTTACTTTCACCTCATGAAATCCATTGTAAATCTCACTTAAAGAAGATATATGTGTTGTTATTTTATCAAAACAATCAACTTAATAATGACTAAAGCTCACTGTCAAAATAAAAATAATCTTTTACGCATAAGGTGTGTTTTTTAGTGGTAAGAATAATAATTCGATATTTAATTTTTTTTTAAAATCTAGACGGAATATCTATTCCACGGTTAAATGATTAATTTATTTAATGTATCTGGCACAATAAGATTATCTTTAATTGATATGTTTTGTTGTTATTTTGAAACTTAAAGTATCTAAATATTAATAAATAAGTCATTTTTGGTCATTTTTATAGTTTTTATCATTTTATGTAAATCTTTCATATTTGATATTTTTAATATTATTTTAATAATAAATAAAATATATTAGATAATAATCTAAAAATAAGTCGCTATGCGAGTAATTTAGTTAATTTTCCCAATCAAGCAACTCAATCAATAGATCATTTTTAATAGGCTGCAACTATCAAAAAATAAATAAGTGATGAAAAAAACGATTTAATAAAACTTAAGTTATTATGTATTCTCTCTCCGAAATCATATAGAGCATATGATTAAAAATTCGAAGTAGGACTAATTAAGAAATATATTTATTTGCATTAATACAAATGGTTCAAAATGGAACGAGAAATAGTAATCGTACTTTATGTGCGATTAACCTCTTATTTTCATTTTTTACCTAAAAGCATAACAAAAGCTTAATTAGTCTTTTTAAATGTATGAATAAAAAATCTCATATTAGGAAATGAAAATGAAAAAAGTATTACTAACTGCAGTTGCAACAACAATTATTGGTTTATCAGCAGCTAACGCAGAAACCCCGAACGTTGGTGGCGGTTTAGTTAATTTCCACGGTAAAGTAACTGATGTTTCTTGTACTGTTTCTGTCGATGGTCAAGGTAGCGATGCAAGTGTTTACTTAGCACCTATCTCTATCGATGAAGTTAAAAGTGGCGGTGCAGATAAATTATTAAAAGCAAAACCATTTGTTATCGATGTGACTAACTGCGCAGCTGCAACGGGCGCTGATTATGTCAAAGGTGACAAACTTAAAGTAACTTGGGTTGGTGGAAACATTCTGGAAGGTGCTAGTGGTAACTCATTGGGCTACTTAGCAAACACTGAAACAACGGGTGCGAAAAATATTCAATTAGCACTGGCTAGCTCAAATGATCCAGACATGAAAACTAAGATCATTCCAGGTACCACTCCAGCGGCAGATGCAACTTCTATCTTAGATAATGGCGCTCGTTTCCAATATTACGTTGGTTATGCTACTTCGACACCAACAAAAGTTACAACAGGTGAAGTTAAAAGCTACGCTACTTACGAAATCACTTACCAATAATAAATCACTTTGTTGATTTTATATTAATGCTATTTAACTTGGCATTATTTAATAATTCTAATTTTAACTAGTATTACAAAATAAGCGGTAGGAATACTGCCGCTTTTATTTTTTAGAGGTTCCAATGAAAGCTATTATTTTTATATGCAGCTTGATATTCAGTGTATCTTCGCTTGCCAATAACATTATTGTTAATGGTACTCGTTTTATTTATCCCGGTGATGAAAAAGAGATCTCGGTAAAATTAAATAACACATCTGAACGTCCAGCAGTAGCGCAAGCATGGCTTGATAATGGTGATGCCTCAGAGACACCAGACACAATAAAAACACCGTTTCAAATTACCCCGCCAATTTCTCGTGTTGAGGCAAAGGGTGGACAGATACTTCGTATTAAATTAATGGATAAAGCGAGTGTTCCTCAGGATAGAGAAAGTTTATGGTGGTTGAATATTCTAGATATTCCGCCAACGGCTAAGACAAAAGATGGGCAAAGCCAAAATGTATTACAGTTAGCAATCCGCTCTAGGTTTAAATTTTTATATCGCCCAGAGGGATTAGGTAACCGTCAATTAGCGCCAGAAGAATTAATTATTAAAGCTAATGGTAAAAATATCGTTATTGAAAACCCAACGCCATACTTTATTACAATTACTAAAATATCTACTGATGGAAAAACAGGTTTAAACTCAAAGACAATTTTATTAGAACCTAAAAATCAAACCTCAGTTGAATTATCTCAAGCAATAAAATCTGGCAATAGCGTTGTAATTAATAACATCAATGATTACGGTTCAGATATTGCAGTTAAATTAATTGCAAAATAGGAATATATAATGAAACAGCGAGAGTTAAACAATAAGTATAGCAATACACTCTCTGTGACCTGCTTTGTCACTATTTGCATGATCCCTTCATTCACGGCATGGGGTGAAGAAGAGAGCGATTACGAATTTAATAGCGGTTTTATTATTGGTAGTAAAGAACATATTGATTTAAAAAGATTTAATGAGTCAGGCATCTCCCCTGGAATATATTCTGTAGATGTTTATACCAATAATAATTGGAAGGGACGCTACGATCTCGATTTTATCCAGAAAGAAAATGGCAAATTAGGTGTTTGCTACACCCCATCAATGCTCATTGACTTTGGCATTAATATTGAAAAGTTAAATCCAAATATTAAAGCAGATAGTTCGGATTGTTTAACATTGGAACAATGGAACAATCAAAAAGATATTTCGGATACTTTTTTACCATCTACATTACGTCTTGATATCTCTGTTCCACAAATTTATGAGCAAAGGATGTCAAGAGGGTATGTATCGCCTCAGTTCTGGGATGAGGGTATTCCTGCTCTGAATGTAGGATATATGGCTAACTACTATGATACCCATACAAGTGGGGCGCATGGTAGAAACGATTCTAGCGCTTATGTCGGATTAAATGCAGGTTTAAGCTATGATGGTTGGTTGCTTAAACATCAAGGTAATTTAACTTGGCAACGTAAAACAGGAACTAATTGGAATAGTAATCAAACTTATCTGCAAAAGCCAATTGCGTCAATTAAATCAAAAGCGACAGCTGGTCAATTTTATACAGATGGTGATTTATTTGACAGTGTTGGTTTACGGGGAGCAAGGTTATCAACAGATGACAATATGTACCCGGATGGTATGACAAGCTATGCACCTGAAATTAGAGGGGTAGCGCAAAGTAATGCATTGGTTACGGTAAAACAAAATGGTTCTGTAATCTACCAAACGACAGTATCTCCGGGGCCATTTAATTTAACGGATGTTTACCCGTCTGGTTACGGTAATGACTTAGTTGTTACTGTTAAAGAAGCAGATGGCAGCGAAACGACATTTAGTGTGCCATATTCATCATTAGCACAATTATTACGTCCCGGGTTTACTCGTTATCAAGTATCCGCTGGTAAAGCTGATACTGATGGTTTAAAAAATAGACCATTTGTGATGCAAGGTACAATACAACACGGTTTAAATAATACTTTTACCGTTTATGGTGGTGTAACCGCATTTGATGACTACCAAGCTTATCTAGTTGGTTCTGGTATTAATACAGGTTTCGGGGCTGTTGCTATCGACTTAACGCAATCTCGGACTGTATTCAGTCATGATACCTATAACGGACAAAGTTATAGATTAACTTTCAACCGTCTATTCACCCAAACAGACACTAACTTAGTATTAGCGGCTTATCGTTATTCTACTAAAGATTATTACAGCGTGAATACTGCAATACGAGCAATTGACGATGATAAACGTGGTATAGCTAGCACACTAGGCCGTGAGAAAAATGGCTTTAGTTATACGATTAACCAAAATTTACCTGAAAGTTATGGTGGCCTGTATTTTACTGGACGGATATCTAGTTATTGGGATAAATCAGGAACAGAAAAACAATACCAACTCAGTTACAACAATAGCTTTAACCGTTTTAATTATGGAATATCACTCATGAGAGTGTATGCAGAAAATAACGGTAATAAGAAAGATGACCGTATTAGTTTAAATGTAAGTTTTCCTCTGTATTTTGGTGACCAAAATAGTACCACTATTTCGTCATATACGACATTTAACAATGAGTCTTTTGGTTCTAGCCAAATAGGCGCGAATGGTGCGTTCGATCGTGAAAATAATTGGACATATGGTGTAAACACCTCTGTTGCTAATGGTGGTGAGAAAAACTTTGGCTTAAATACCAATTATAGAACTTCAAAAGTGAATACAAGTGCAAACTATAGCCAAGGCCAGGGTTATCGTCAGTATGGTGTTGCTGCAAATGGTTCAGTTGTCGCTCACTCTGGTGGTATGACATTAACACCAAATATCTCGACGACAGTTGCATTAATTGAAGCTAAAGGTGCTGAAGGTGCATCTGTTATGGGAGCTCAAGGTACGAAAATCGATGGCAATGGTTATGCCATTGCTCCTTATGTTCGCCCATACCGTATCAATAATGTGGAAATTGATGCCAAAGGTAGCCCAGAGGATATTGTGTTTGAAAATACCTCATCTCAAGTTGTGCCTTATGAAGGTAGTGTTGTTAAAGTGAAATTTGGCACTAAAGTAGAAAAAAATATCGTTTATAACGTGGTGAGAGACGGTAATAAGCCATTGCCATTTGGTGCAAATGTTATGGACGATTCCGGTGAATCAATTGGTACAGTTGGCCAAGGGGGTTCAGTGTTCATCAATACAGATGAAGCAAAACGAGCAATTATTCGGTGGGATGGTGGCGAGTGTTCCTTCTCATTATCAACAGAAAGTAAGGATAAGCTATGTCAATAATGAAGCAAGGGTATTGGTATTTAGGCATAGGGATATTACTTTCAACTGGCTATGCTTCAGCACAATGTGTACGGACTCCAACTGCAACTTATGAATTTAATATGGAAATGGGGCGTATCGTGGTTGATCCAGACCTTCCAAAATGGTCGGTTATTGCACAAAAAACCTATACGATGACTGATCCTCAGCGAAAGTCTTATGCCACGTGTTATGCAGGGACAACATATTTAGATGCTGAAGTAATTATGCCGGGATTAACATTAATTCCAAATTCTAACAAAGTATACCAGACTAACGTGCCGGGAATCGGGATGCGATTTGAACGAGGCGGTGGTTCAGTTAGGTTTACGTATCCTGCTAGCTACCCTGTAAGTGGTTCTGGCAGACCAGGCTGGGGGGGAACGAGCGTTTACTTGGCTGACTCTGTTTTTACTTTACAATTAATCAAAACCGCAGATAAAACTGGAGCTGGCAGTATTGCGTCAGGAAAATACACGAGATATGGGTTTGATAAAAGCAACCCTGTATTGGTTAGCTATCTAAATGCGGATGCGATTACAATTTCCTCGGCATCATGTAAAGTTCGTGGTGATAGAGAAAAAAACATTCCGCTTGAACCTGTCAATAGAACGCAATTTACTCGAATAGGTAGTACCGCAGGGGAGAAGAATTTTGACTTAACGTTGATGTGCGACGGTGGAGTCAGTGTTTCAGGGTATACGAATGTTGCAATTACATTTGATGGAACCGAGCCACAAGGGCTAGCAGGGAAAGGGGTTCTTGTTAATTTAAGTACTTCAAGCCCAGCGAAAGGAATTGGTATTCAAGTTTTAGAAAGAGATAGCCGAAAAGAACTTATTTTCAAAAAGAAATATGGTTTAGGTAGAATATTTAACAATAAACAAAGTGAGATAAACTTAAATTATACTGCTCGTTATTACCAATATGCTGGAAAAATATCTGCAGGTGAGGTGCGTTCTCAAATGGTATTTAATATTACGTATGACTGATTTATCTAAACGTATGATGTTATTTTATTTTAACTACACCATAAGTTAAATATTTAATTATAAATTGACAAAAATTAAAGCTAACTTTTAATCAGTTAGCTTTTTTGTTTTTATTTAATAATAAAATATTTAGAATAAATAAAAAGACAACAAAACCATGCGGTTATATGTTGTCTTTTGTCATTGAGTGCTATTTTTCGCTAATAACGACGCTTTCTGCCGTGTACTGTAGCTCTTTATTTATTTTATCAAATTTATCATTGTGTTTGTTTTTAAGTTCACTGGTATAACCTTGGAAAAACCATTCGATAGGGCAATTTAGTGCTTCAGCAATATCAACCAAGTGATTAATAGGTATTTTATTTATACCATTCTCATAGCGAGATATTTGTTGCTGACTTAAATTTAATTTATTTGCTAAATTGGAACCTGACAGGCCAAGTTCTTTTCTTCGGTTTTTTATTTTTATACCGATTATAGTATGAATGTCCATATGACATCCTCGATTTGTCTGAAGGGTTATTATTTAATATTTTTATTCGACTTTACAGGTAATACTATATTAAAAAACAAAGTAATTTAAAAGTTTTAATGGTCATAATTATGATTAAAACCTAAATTTATAAAAATTAAGCAAATAAGAATAACATTATTTATCTTGTGGGATTATATCGTAAAGTAAACACGATTATTTACTTAATAGCTACTCGCAATACGATTACTAATTAATGAGAGTGAATTATATTAGTTAATTACTAAAAATATTAATTCGAAAACAAAATTTAGAGTCGAATTAATTCTTTATATATCATAGAGATAATGGGTTTTAAACCAAAAAACAATGAATGATAGAAACATTTTTAATGGTTTTATGCGTTAAATTGAGGGTGTTTAATGTTAATATAATGTTTTGATTTGTTGTTGTGAATTGTTGATTTTAATCTTGATTAATTTAACATTTACAATTAAATTAATTAATTTTTTAAATTAATCTATGTGAGTGTTTATTCAAGTGATTATTATTAGGGCCCTGATTCAAAATATATTTTACTCCTAATACGATATCTTTCACTACAGTTGATCCATAAAGGTCATTAACAAATTGTGATGCTAATCAATGTCTGTACAACCCCTGATGAAATATAGAATTTATTATCATGCGCTCATTTGGCTCTAGGCTGCCATAACATCAAGTGTCTCAAACTGGCCTAAAAGAATAATAGCAATAGGATCTGGAAGCTTACTCATCATCGCCTTTTGTAACAAAGTTGTTTAAACTCCATAAATGAATTCCTTAAAGTAAACTGTAAATGGTGTTGTTTTTTATTCCTTAACTAGTGAGGCTAACAATGAAACTCTATATTTATGACCATTGCCCATTTTGCGTGAGAGCGAGAATGATTTTCGGCTTGAAAAAGTTAGCAGTAGAACAAATTGTCTTGCTTGACAATGATATAGAAACCCCCACTCGCATGATTGGACGAAAAATGCTACCCATCTTACAAAAGGAAGATGGTAGCTACTTACCTGAAAGTCTAGATATTGTTCATTATG
Organism: Providencia sp. Me31A; assembly: GCF_050487165.1. Taxonomy (NCBI): domain Bacteria; kingdom Pseudomonadati; phylum Pseudomonadota; class Gammaproteobacteria; order Enterobacterales; family Morganellaceae; genus Providencia; species Providencia sp. Me31A. The sequence continues at coordinate 226,582 of NZ_JBKQGZ010000003.1, read as the reverse complement.
TCGATCAACTCAGTGAGCCCAAATATGCGATTGGACAAATTTCTCCGGAAATAAAACATTGGTCTGAAGCGGTATCTTCCGTTGTCTATAAATTGGTGGCTCCTTATTTTACTGAAACGGACTTTCCTGAAATTAGCACAGCAGAAGCACGAAAAGCATATATTGAACGAACATCTAAGTCCTATGGTTCACTTGAGGAACTAAAGAAAGAGACTCATACACTCTTGATTGAGTTAGAACCGCAAATGTCATTATTAGATAAATGGCTAGGTATACGAGAAGAAGTATTTAATCTAGATGATTTTATTATATTTCCAACGTTGCGTAGCTTGAGTATTGTGGCTGATTTATCATTTAGTACAAATATTCGAAACTATATGGAACGTGTTGCTAAAGCGACAAATATTAATTTGTTGTTTGACAAAGCAAAATAGAACGAGTTTGCCTGTTGAAACCGCCTCTTTAAAGAGGCGGAAGGAGAAGTAACTCGCTAGTTCATGTAATCACGTAGGGTGTAAACAAGTTTGTAATGGCCTTGTATCATTACCAATTGATTGTTTTTAAAGGTAATAGTAGCACCGTCAGCTAGCATTCGTTTTATCAGCAGATCCCATTTTGATAAATCCTCATCAACACATTCAAGTTCGGTTTTATTGAGGTTTTTCACAGTAATTTTAGTGCTGTTTATATGACCAAATCCATTGAAATCATTACACATAGATGCAGAAACAAACATTTTCTCACCAAAAGAGATGAATGGTGTTGTTTGCTTATCTTTAATCTCTTTACCATCAACTTCGGTTAGGACAAAACGGTGGTGCATTAGTTTCTTTTCAAGATCTTGATCATCATTTCTGGCATTAACATTGTGAGTTTGGCAAGCTGCTAATAGTAAGCCCAAAATACTAAGTGGGATTAGGCGTTTCATTGTTTAGTTGTCCAACTTATGCACTGACAAGGTTAGGACAGTTTTCACCATCGCTAATCTGGCGAATATTATTTAGCGTAGTTTGACTAATGCTGGTTAACGCTTCTTCCGTTAAAAATGCTTGGTGCCCAGTAAATAACACGTTATGGCATGAAGAAAGACGGCGAAAAACATCATCTTGTATGACGTCATTAGATTTATCTTCAAAAAACAAATCACGCTCATTTTCATACACATCCATGCCTAAAGAACCAATTTTCTGTGATTTTAGTGCATTGATCGCGGCTACTGAATCTATAAGCGCACCACGACTCGTATTGATGACCATTACTCCTTTTTTCATCTTACTAAATGCATTTTCATCCAATAAATGGTTATTCTCTGTCGTCAGAGGGCAGTGAAGCGAAATAATATCAGATTGCTCATATAACGTTTCTAAGTCGACATATTCTGCACCAAGGTCAAGTACTGCTTGGTTTGGGTAAGGGTCATGAGCGAGTAATCGCATACCAAAACCTTTAAGGATGCGTAATGTCGCTTGACCTATTTTACCTGTACCAATAATTCCTGCGGTACGATTGTGCATATTAAAGCCTGTCAAACCTTCCAAGGAAAAGTTTGCATCGCGGGTTCGTTGGTAAGCGCGGTGGATCCTACGGTTTAGGCATAGCATCATGCCAACAGCATGTTCAGCAACGGCTTCTGGAGAATAAGCTGGGACTCGGACAACTTGAATACCGAGTTCTTTAGCTGCTTGTAAATCAACGTTATTAAAACCCGCACATCGTAAAGCTAAAATCCGAATATTTAGTGCAGCCAGTTCTTCTAAAACCGCTCGGTTAGCTTCATCATTAACAAAAATACAGATAGCATCAGCACCAATCGCATTTTTTGCTGTCTGAACTGTCAGTGGGAAATCAAAATATTCAATACTAAAATTAAATCCAGAACGTTGATTAACCTGTTCCATATGCTTACGGTCATACTGTTTGGTACTATAAGAAACTATTTTCATCTGAGGGACTCCAATTTTTAGGAACCAATAACATAAGCGTAGGTGAAAATATGTACCTACAAAAGATGAACTCAGAATAAGACAATTAAGATTGTAAATCACCTATAAATTAAGAAAATAGGCATCTGATTACAATCAGATATAGTTTATGTTTATTAGACAATGGGTTAATGTGATAATTGATTATAAATTCATCACTTGCGATAGGGTACAAATGAAACAAGGACGCGGTTAATGCAGTTGTTAATGAAAAGAGCATTCAAAATATTACTCTGTTGTTTGGGAGGTAGTTTTGCTCTATTAGCGTTATTATGGATGACTATTTCTCGTTGGGCCCCTATTGTTGCATCACATTACCTTCCTGAGCCCACTAAACTTTCGTTTTCAGCGCCTAGAATTGCTGGTGGGCAGTTACAATTTAGTGTGATTAGTTTGAGTGTAAAGAGTTGTGAGCTTGTAAAATTAAAAAACACGCGGGTTTCACTGTTTCCACTACACTTGAATATCGATGACCTGATTGCCTCTCCTGAATGTATGAGTGCGATTGAACCTTCAAAAACCAACAGTACAGCAGCATTAAACATTGATGAATTGTTAGGCAGTATGCCTATTTTTTCCTTAGTTATTAAAAATATAGATGTTAAACCCTGGAGTGATTATCAAGGGAGTATATGGTTAAGGCATACCAATGAAAATCCGCTACAATTTGATTTTAGGGGCAATAATTTAAGATTATCTTCATTCATAGATACTGAAAGTCAATTGGTTATTGAAGAATTTTCAGCATTTTTACCTGAACAAAAGCAAACAATAGAATTGTCAGGGGATATCCAACTTCCACTTATAGCAGATCAACTGCCAGAAAAAGGGGAGCTAAATGCGAGTTTCAAATTATTGAATCCCGAAAAATTATTAAAAGCAAATTTTAGCTGGAAAGATAGTCAAGGCGAAATAAAAATAACTGACGCAGAAAAACAGCAAGAAATACTTTCTCTTCCATGGAAAGTTACGCCTGTAACTATTCAAGTCTCTCAGGGAAAATGGCAGTGGAACGATGCAGGTATTCCTTTACAAGGTGGTTTAAGTTTTCAGATTGATAATTGGAATCATCCGCTAAGTGACATGGTTTTTTCTGGTCGCTTGAATATGCTCACACAGGCTAAAAAAGGCAAAGCAAATCTTGTATTGACCTTACCAAAAACACATCTTGATTTAATAAATACAGTAATAAATTTTCGTTTAAATGGCCAAATTAAATACGATGAGATGGTGTTGGATATTAATTTACCAGCTCAAATATCAGGTCAATTATCGGCAGCGAAAGTTTCATTTTTGTCGGGGTCATTATTACGAGCATACGGTAGGGTATCCCCTACAATTCAACTTAGAGAAATTCGTTTACCCCTTGCAGGAACGTCGCTAAGTGAAGAAGGAATTTCAGGTAGATTACAAGCAATACTTAAAGTAAAAGAACAGTATTGGGGGGATTTTGATATTCACTTAGATGGTAAAGCAAACCATTTTACGCTAGATAATGGCAAATGGTTTTGGAATTACTGGGGAAATGCCACATTCCCATCACTTTCCGCTAATTGGGATATTAAAGGTAATGGCAGTTGGCAAGATACGCTGATCACATTGAATAGCTTAACTACAGGGTTTAACCAAATAGAGTATGGTTTACTTTCAATGCATGCCCCTCGCTTGCAATTAACTAGGCCTTTGATGTGGCAACGGGGTCAGAATAAAGCTGCTTTTAATGGTTCGGTGCAATTGATTAGTGAGCGTATGCAATTTGGCGCTGAAAGTTATTTACCAAAAATCACTGTGAATGCAGATATTAAAGGCAAATCTCCTACAGATTTTCAACTAAAAGGGGATCTAAGTACTAAGGACGTTGGACCCATTGTTATTTTTAGTCGTTGGGATGGCGAAAGGTTAAGAGGTGAAGCACGTTGGCCGGAACAATCAGTAACCGCATTTCAAACGTTAATTCCAGCCGATCTTGGGATTGAATTAAAACAGGGTAAACTTTTTTCTCAAGCAGCATTTTCAATAACACCTGAAGATGGTTTCATTGCGGGTGGGCATTGGCGGGTAGAAAATACCAGTCTTTGGCTAAAAGATGGTGAGCTATCGGGTTTAGATTTTGTCTTACCTTGGCGCTTAAAGCAAAGTACGTGGACTTTTGGTGAAAAAACTCCGGTAGCGTTACGTATTAAACAATTGAACAATTTATTTGAGCTTATAGATATTAAAGCAGATTTATCAGGGACATATCCTCCAACAGATAGGACACCACTGAAACTTACAAATGTCGGCTTTAAAATGTTGGGTGGTGAAGTTTCAATGGATTTATTACGTTGGCCACAAACTGAAGCTGCTACAATTAAATTAAAACAAATCGAGCTTAGCCAGCTATTTAGCATACTAAAGGTATCCCAATTTGCTGTTTCTGGTAAAGTTGATGGTGAACTGCCTTTTTATCTAAATAACCCAGAATGGATAGTAAGAAATGGCTGGATGGAAAATCGCGGTCCATTAACATTAAGGTTAGATACTCAGTTTGTTGATTCTATTAAAAAGGATAATATCTCTGCGGGGTCGGCAATGGGATGGTTGCAGTATTTAGAAATAAAGCGCAGCCGTACAGATGTTAATATTACTAACCTTGGGTTATTAACGATGAAAACAATCTTAGAAGGGTATAACACGCAAGGAAAGAAAAAGCGGGAAGTTCATTTGAACTATCAGCATGAAGAAAATATTTTTCAATTGTGGCGTAGTTTACGATTTGGTAGCTCTTTAGAAGAGTGGTTAGAAAAAAATTTATAATAGGCGATAAGGATCAACGTGAAAATATTAAAAGTCAGTGTGGCTGTCACAATAGCTTTATTATTGTCTGCCTGTTTACGTGTTGAGGTTGCTACACCTGACAAGCCGATTAACATTAATATGAATGTTAAAATTGAACATGAAATACAGATAAAGGCAGATAGGCAAGTAGAAGAGTTACTCAAAGAAAATAGTGACCTATTTGGGGAGGTAACCGCAAAATGAATCGGATAATAAAACTTTTAGTGCTGTGTTCATTTTTAAGCACTTTTCCCGTGGTCGCATTAACGCTGGATGAAGCTAAAGGTACAGGCTTATTAGGTGAAACATTATCTGGATATTTAGCCCCTATAAACAGCGCTAATCAAGATGCAGTAAAGTTGGCTAATCAAATTAATCAGGAACGTGAAAAAAAATACAGTGAAATAGCGGCAAAAAATAATTTAAAAACAAATGATGTGGCTAGGATAGCTGGTCAAAAACTGGTTGAGAGAGCAAACACGGGGGAATATGTTCGTGGAATAAATGGCCAATGGTTGCAAAAGAAATAAAAAAGGCCTGAAGAAGATGCGCAAATTAGCCAAGGATAGTTTTAGTTTTTTAGGTAATTATTTAGGCTATTACAGAGCCTATATGTCGTCGCGCTTACTGATGAGCTTGAGCAACACAATCAGTTCCTAACGCAGTGTTTTCAGCGTAAATAAATTCTATAGGTTCAAATGTGCTTGTCGCAGCTCTGTTTTGGTGTCACTAGGCCTAAAAGCTGCTAAAATTTCACCGTCAATCGCAGGGATTGGCTCATTGACGAGATCACGTACAGTAACAGAATCCGTTGGTTTTTTCCCCGCCATTGCAGAATAAAGTAATCTGCCATTTTATTGCTTTGTGAGTAGTCAGACAGAATGCTTGATTTCAATAGTAATATTTTACTTATATATTCCTCAAATTTATAAATTACGCTTTAAGTACAATAACACGTGATATATAAATGATTGGTAAAAAGAAAATTAGGTAGATAACTTCAAAAAATTTGATGGTATTTCTTATGTAATAACAAAAAGTAAAAACTAATATGATATTTCCCATCCAAACATGGCGAAGTTTATTGACTATCATTACTTATAAGATATTAGAAATAAGGGTTTAAAGCGTGAAATCCACACTAACAGCATTAAATGCTGAAATAAGGCAAACGTCATTGCGTGACCAATGGTTGCTGAAAAAAAGAATTCATGGTGCGGCAAAAATTCAAGATGAAAAATCGCGTTCTGCGGTGCTTGAAATGATCAAAGCAGATATTGAGCTTGCTAAGCAAAAAGTAGCGATTAAGCAGCTAAATACACCGAAAATTGTGTACCCTGACAACCTTCCTGTTAGTCAGAAAAAAGAGGTTATTTTAGAGGCTATAAAAAAACACCAAGTGGTTATTATTGCTGGTGAAACAGGTTCAGGGAAAACGACGCAGATCCCTAAAATTTGCCTAGAACTCGGTAGGGGAGTCTTCGGTTATATTGGCCATACTCAACCCCGACGGCTTGCAGCGCGTTCAGTTGCCACGCGTTTGGCTCAGGAATTGGAATGTGAATTAGGGTCTAATGTTGGCTATAAAGTACGTTTTAGCGATCAAGTGAGCGAAACAACTCAGGTCAAATTAATGACCGATGGGATTTTGCTGGCAGAACTGCAAAATGACAAATTACTCCTGCAATACGACACTATCATTATTGATGAGGCACATGAAAGAAGCTTAAATATTGACTTTATTTTGGGCTATTTGCGCCAGTTATTACCTAAGCGGCCTGATTTAAAAGTCATCATTACCTCAGCAACGATTGATCCAGAAAGGTTCTCAAAACACTTTAACCATGCGCCTATTGTCGAAGTTTCTGGCCGCACTTATCCTGTAGAGGTGCGTTACCGCCCAATTATAGGGGATGATAACGATAATGATCGCGACCAAATTGACGGTATTATTGATGCTGTGAATGAATTATCTCATGAAGGTAATGGTGATATATTAATATTCATGAGTGGTGAGCGCGAAATACGCGATACCGCAGATGCTTTATCTAAGCTCTCTTTGCGTCATACAGAAATTCTTCCTTTATTTGCGCGTTTATCGAATAGTGAGCAGAACCGTATTTTCCATCCTCATGGTGGAAGACGAATAATTCTAGCAACTAACGTTGCAGAGACCTCATTGACAGTACCTGGCATTAAATATGTCATTGATACTGGTTATGCACGCATTAGCCGTTACAGCTATCGAACAAAAGTACAGCGTTTACCTGTTGAACCGATTTCGCAAGCTTCAGCAAATCAGCGAAAAGGGCGTTGTGGGCGTGTTTCTGATGGTATTTGTATTCGGCTCTATTCAGAAGATGATTTTCTTTCCCGTCCTGATTTTACCGATCCTGAAATTTTACGAACCAATTTAGCATCGGTTATCTTGCAGATGACATCGATTGGCCTTGGTGATATTTCTGCATTTCCATTTGTCGAAGCACCTGACAAGCGTAACATCCAAGATGGCGTAAAATTGTTAGAAGAATTAGGGGCAATTAAAGCACATAAACAAGCCGATAAAGGTTATCAATTGACGGATATTGGTCGCCAGTTAGCTCAACTGCCCGTTGACCCCCGCTTAGCACGAATGGTGATTGAAGCGAGAAAACATGGTGCAGTTAGGGAAACGATGGTGATCGTATCAGCTCTATCGATTCAAGATCCAAGAGAGAGGCCGCTAGATAAGCAACAAGCTTCAGATGAAAAACATCGCCGCTTCCATGATAAACAATCGGATTTCTTGGCTTTCTTAAATTTATGGGATTATTTGAAAGAACAGCAAACACAACTTTCCAATGCGCAGTTTAGAAAAATGTGTAAGCAGGACTTTTTGAATTATCTACGTATTCGTGAATGGCAAGACCTCTACACCCAACTTAGACAAGTTGTCAAAGAGCAAGGGTTTGCAATTAATAGCTCTGAAGCCGACTTTCGGGGTATTCATGTATCATTATTAGCGGGATTACTTTCTCATATTGGTCAAAAAGATGCAGATAAACCAGAGTTTACAGGGGCAAGAAACGCTCGATTTACCATTTTTCCTGGTTCTGGTTTGTTTAAGAAACCGCCTAAGTGGGCAATGGTGGCAGAGCTTGTTGAGACCTCGAAACTATGGGGAAGAATCGCCGCATCTATTGATGTTGAATGGGTCGAGCCTTTAGCTGAGCATTTAACAAAGCATAGCTATAGCGAGCCGCATTGGTCAAAATCTGAAGGTGCTGTAATGGCATCAGAAAAAGTGACTTTATATGGTTTGCCTATTGTGACTGCACGGCAAGTAAATTATGGCAACATCGACCCATTATTGTGTCGTGAATTATTTATTCGCCATGCCCTAGTTGAAGGGGAGTGGACAACACGTCACGTATTTTTTAAAGAAAATCTGAAGCTTTTATCTGAAGTTGAGGATCTAGAGCATAAATCACGACGACGCGACATCCTAGTGGATGACGAAACGTTATTTGCATTTTATGATCAGCGGATTCCGAATGATATTATTTCCTCTCGTCATTTTGATAACTGGTGGAAAACAGCATCTAAAAAACAGTCTGACCTACTTAATTTTGAAAAAAGCATGCTAATTAAAGAGGATGCAAGCAATGTTTCTGTGCTTGATTATCCTAATTACTGGCATCAAGGCGATCTAAAGTTCCGTTTAAGCTATCAATTTGAACCAGGAACAGATGCTGATGGCGTCACGGTTCATATTCCTTTGGCTATTTTAAATCAGGTACAAAATGTTGGGTTCGACTGGCAAGTGCCGGGTTTACGTCATGAACTCATTGTTGCGTTGATAAAATCATTGCCTAAACCAATCAGAAGAAACTTTGTACCAGCGCCTAATTATGCATCCGCATTCCTTGAGCGAGTACCTGAACCTGAAGGCAGTGTGCTGGATAAACTCGAACGTGAATTACGCCGCATGACAGGCGTTACTGTTGAACGTGAGTCATGGCAATTAGACCAATTACCTGTACATTTAAAAATGACCTATCGGGTTGTGGGTGATAAAAACAAAATCATTGCAGAAGGGCAAGATCTTGATGCGTTAAAAAATAACCTAAAGGAAAAAGTGCAAGAAACACTTTCTGAAGTTGTTGATGATGGCATTGAGCAGCATGGCTTGCATATTTGGAGTTTTGGTGAGTTACCAAAGCGCTATGAACAAAAAAGAGGTGGGTATTCAGTTAAAGCTTATCCCGCTTTAGTGGATGAAAAAAATAGCGTTGGGATACGCGTTTTTGAAACAGAATTCGAACAGCAACAAGCTATGTGGGGAGGTGTACGCAGATTATTGTTACTGAATATTCCTTCGCCAATCAAATATTTGCATGAAAAACTACCCAATAAATCAAAACTGGGTTTGTATTTTAACCCTTATGGCAAAGTGTTGGAGTTAATCGATGACTGTATTACTTGTGGTGTTGATCAGATAATTGCAAATTTTGGTGGGGCAGTTTGGAATGAAGAGCAATTTGAAAAGTTGAAAGACTTTGCGCGTGCCGAGCTAAATGATGTTGTAGTCAATATTGCGAAACAAGTTGAGCAAATATTAACGGCTGTATTTGCTATTAATAAGCGTCTAAAAGGACGTGTTGATTTCTCGATGGCGTTAGCATTATCAGATCTTAAAGCGCAAATGGATAATTTAGTGTTTAAAGGCTTTGTTACCACTCATGGCTGGAAGCGGTTACCTGATATTCTTCGCTATTTAAATGGAATAGAGCGCAGGTTAGAAAAAGTGGCAATTGACCCTAACCGAGACCGTTCTCAAATGAATAAAGTAGAACATGTTCAGAACATGTGGCAACAATGGTTAGCGAAGTTAACACCCATTCAAAAAAATCTATCTGAAGTACAGGAAGTTCGTTGGATGATCGAGGAATTACGTATCAGCCTATTTGCTCAACAATTAGGAACGCCATATCCAATCTCGGACAAACGTATCATCCAGACAATGGAAAGCTTGTCACAACAACTGTAGCTGGCTGATTTATTTAATTACGTTTCATACTTAGCGGTATGAAGCGTTTTTTATCTAGTTTTATTGATAGTTAAGACGTTCATTTTATACATTTTAGTTACAACATACTATCTGGTTTATTATTTTTATTAGCACCGTGCACGTACAACAGTATTTTCAACTAGTTTGGGAAGAGAGCATCTGTGTGGTTGCAGATCGAGGAAAAATTTAATAAGAAAGGCAAAAATAACAAGGGTAGGGCTTAGTCCTATTGCAAACTAAGCCCTACTGAAATCTAAACAAATAAGTAGTAAAGAGCAGGTACTGCGGCAATTGCGATGAGATATGCGGCCACTTTTTCAATTACCTTTAACGGCACTTGGTTTGTTTGCTGCTGGCGTGCGTAGAAAAATACTAAAATGCCAGGGGCATACAGAACCACAGATAAGAGTAAATTGATTAATCCAGAGGCATAAAGGAGCCACAACCCATAAATGCTGGCAATAAAACCAACCGCAAGTAGGGCTTTATTGTGACGTTCAAATGCCACTTTCATCAAAAATGCACCGACCAGAAAATAGGGAACTAGAATCATTTCGGAAGCGATAGTAAGCAATGTATTGTAATTGCTGCCACTGAGCCAAATAAGGACGAGGGAAAGCTGTACAGCGCCATTGGTAAGCCACAGTGATGATGAAGGGGCATCATTTTTATTCAGCTTATTAAAGATTTTCGGGAAGGATTGGTATTGTGCTGCAATATAAGGAACCTCGGCAGCCATAATGGTCCAACTTAGGTAAGCACCACATACTGAAATGATAAGGCCTGCTGCAATAATGATGTCACCACTTGAGCCAATCAGGTTAACCATTAACGGTGCCATAGATGGATTTTTGATTTCAGCGAGTTCACCACGTGGCATGATACCTAGTGACAATAGCGTAACTAGAATATAGATAATTAAGGCTGAGCTAACAGCAAAAACAGTCGCTAAGCCGACATCTCGACGATTTTTAGCACGAGCAGAAACGACAACGGCACCTTCGATACCAATAAATACCCACAAAGTAATGAGCATAGTATCTTTGACTTGTTCCCAAACCGGGACACCGAATTCAATACCGCTAAAATCGGCATTGAAGATATCCAATTGAAATGCCAAAAAAGCGAGAACAATGAATAAAGCTAGAGGGATCAGCTTTGCCATTGTCGCAAGTTTGTTAATCCCCGCAGCGGTTTGTACGCCACGCAGAACGAGATAATGTACAAACCATAATAATATGGATTCACCGATTAACGCTTGCCATGTATTACCATCACCAAAAATGATGTTATTGGGAGTATCAGTAAAAAAGCTAATTGCAGCAAAGACAATCACTAAGTAGGAAACGTTAGCAACCACGGCACACAACCAATATCCCCATGCAGAACAAAAGCCAACTAACTCACCAAAACCAACTTTTGCATAAGTGAATATACCGCCATCAAGGTCTGGGCGTATGCGAGAAAGTAATAGCAATGCAAATGCTAAGAAAAGAATACCCACACCCGTAATTGACCAACCGATAATTAGTGCTAACGGGCTTGCAACTTCAGCCATATTCTGAGGAAGGCTAAATACACCAGCACCAACCATCGAGCTTAGAACCAGTGCAGTCAATGCGGTAAGGCTTAAAGTGTTTTTCAATGTAAATCCTGATTGTTCAGAAATCAAAAGTTAAAATGACGTTAAAGTAGCCATTTGGGTTATTAGTTTGACTGACAGCCATTAAAAAGATAGAGAGATTGACTATCAGAATTTTAGAGTGTGGATTCTACGAATGAAATGATAGATATGCAATGGGAAAATATGCATTTTAGGAGATGTTTTATTCACTTTCAGATTATTATAAAAATTAAGAAAATGTGCAGAAGCTAAACTGAAAGAAATATGCAGGAAATAAAAAACCAGCCGGAGAGGGCTGGTTTTTAGACTAATGTATTGTTTGTTATTTAAACAAATCGGCACTGATGGTAACACTACCACCATTTGATTGCCATTCCCTTGTAATATGGAAATATTTAGCACCTTTAGCCTCAGCACGTTTTGCGATTTGGTAACGTACTTCAGGTGTATTGGTGTAATACCCAGAGAATGTAATTGAGTCATATGGAACCATTTGTGCAGCAGCGGTTTTATTAATTTCTTCAATAACATAACCACTTGGCAAAGTCACACTGGTACGACCAGGTTGGCTGCTTGATGTTTCAAAGAAGCGCCCAACCGCGACCGTGGGTTCTTCAGAAGATGCAACGCCCGGAATTCGAACTTTTTTAGCTGCTTCGCCACCTTCAGCTAATAATGCACGACCTGCTTCTGAATCTGCAGGAATAACCGCTTCTTCGTTAAGCACTTGGCGTTTTGGAGCATCTTTTTTATAGATGTACGCCGTCGCTAAAGTATTTCCACCATCGTTCATTGCAATATTACGAACAACATAGAATGATGCTGCATTTTTTTCGAGTGCTTTTTTTGCAATCGCTTCATAAAGGTCGGGTTGAGAAGGGTAAAAACCACTTACGGTGACAGTATCGAACGGTTCGAACTGTGCAGCATCAGTTTTTGACATTTCCTCAACACCCCCAAAGACTCGACGCTTTTGTTCGTCAACTTTAGGTGCATCTTTTGCATAGACATCAGCAACAACACGCATGTTGCCACTATCACCTATATCATCAAGGCTTTGAATGTAAAAGGCATACGCTCCCATTTTATCAGCCCTACGGGAGACTGCATCGGAAGCTTCATAAATAGCATTAAAGCGCCCGGTAACTGTTATACGCTCATAAGGTTTTAATTCAGTAGCCTGTTTTGGCGTCAATTCAACAGCCGCCTGAGTAGCAGTTATACTAGTTAATGATAACACCGCGGCTGCGATGACCGTAGTTTTCAGCTTCATACAAAATCCTTCCGCCTTGCGCAATTTATTTATTATAAACGTGCTGAATCTTAGTTGTATCACATGTACGTGATTATTACACGTAACCGAACCTGTTGTCTCAAGATTTTCTTTTTATCAGAAATAAATAATTGTTGACTAGTTAAATTTACCAGATTTTTTAAAGTATCCAGTATTTTATTGACCTAAAACTAAGATTTTCACTGTGAATTCCATTTACTGTCTAAGAATCGTGATCAATTATGGATCAAGAAGCATATTTTCAGTAGGTTATTAGTACATTAAAAATCTGTTTTATGCACAAAATAAGATTTTTCTCTGTGAGAATGGCCATTATTTTAGCAAACACCTTATTAACAACATTACTTTGGGCTTTAAAAAGGGAACATTATGCGTATTGGTATACCAAGAGAACGACTTGCCAATGAAGCGCGTGTTGCTGCTACACCTTCGACAGTCACTCAACTACTTAAGTTGGGTTTTTCTGTCTGTGTAGAACAAAACGCGGGTCACTTAGCAAGTTTTGATGATGTAGCATTCGAACAAGCAGGTGCTGAGATTGTTGATCGTGATACGGCATTTGCAGCGGATATTGTTTTTAAAGTCAATGCTCCACAGGAAGACGAAATACCTCTGCTCAAAGAGGGGGCTACACTGGTGAGTTTCATTTGGCCGGCTCAGAATGCGGAACTAATGGATGCTTTAAAAGCTCGTAATATCAATGTGATGGCAATGGATGCAGTACCGCGTATCTCGCGTGCTCAGTCTCTCGATGCATTAAGTTCAATGGCAAATATTGCAGGGTATCGAGCGATTGTTGAAGCTGCACATGAATTTGGACGTTTCTTCACCGGGCAAATTACTGCTGCGGGTAAAGTTCCTCCAGCGAAGGTGATGATTATCGGTGCCGGTGTTGCAGGGCTTGCTGCTATTGGTGCAGCAGGAAGTTTAGGTGCTATCGTTCGTGCATTTGATACACGCCCAGAGGTAAAAGAGCAAGTTCAAAGTATGGGCGCTGAATTTCTTGAATTAGACTTTAAGGAAGATGCGGGCAGTGGTGATGGCTATGCGAAAGTGATGTCAGAAGCTTTTATTAAGGCTGAGATGGAACTGTTTGCTGCACAAGCAAAAGACGTTGACATCATTGTGACGACGGCACTTATTCCAGGAAAACCTGCGCCTAAATTGATTACTAAAGAAATGGTTGAATCAATGAAGCCGGGGAGTGTGATTGTCGACTTAGCGGCTCAAACGGGTGGCAACTGCGAATTAACCCAAGCTGATAAATTGGTAGTGACGGATAATGGTGTGAAAATTATTGGTTATACTGATTTACCAAGTCGTTTACCGACACAATCATCACAGTTATACGGGACAAACCTTGTTAATTTGATGAAGTTACTCTGTAAAGAGAAAAATGGTGAAATAGACATTGATTTTGAAGATCTTGTGATCCGTGGTGTTACTGTAATTAAACAAGGCGAAATCACTTGGCCTGCCCCCCCGATTCAGGTATCTGCTCAACCGCAGGCGAAACCGCAAGCGGTGGAAAAAGTTAAAGCTCCTGAGAAAAAGATGTCGCCAATGGTGAAATACGGCTTAATGGCATTGGCCATTATTCTATTTGGCTGGTTTGCAAATTCAGCGCCAAAAGAGTTTCTCTCGCATTTTACCGTATTTGCATTAGCGTGCGTAGTTGGTTATTACGTCGTTTGGAACGTGACTCATGCGTTGCATACCCCATTGATGTCAGTGACTAATGCGATTTCAGGGATCATCGTTGTCGGCGCCTTACTCCAAATTGGTAGTGGTGGTTGGGTAAGCTTCTTATCCTTTATTGCCATATTGATCGCAAGTATCAATATATTCGGTGGGTTTACTGTAACTCAGCGCATGTTAAAAATGTTTCGTAAAGGATAAGGGGTAACTTATGTTGTCGAGTGGAATTGTGACGGCGGCTTATATTGTTGCTGCTATCCTATTTATTTTTAGCCTTGCGGGGCTATCGCGCCATGAAAGTTCTCAACGTGGGAACACCTATGGCATTGTTGGTATGGCGATTGCTCTGATAGCCACTATCCTTGGGCCTCACAGCGCGAATGTTAGCTGGATGATTATTGCGATGGTGATTGGTGCTGTCATTGGTATCCGTTTAGCTAAAAAAGTTGAAATGACTGAGATGCCTGAATTGGTGGCTATTTTACATAGCTTCGTCGGTTTAGCTGCAGTACTAGTGGGTTTCAATAGTTTTATCGCAAGTGAAGGACATATAGATTCGGTAATGGAAAATATCCACCTTACTGAAGTGTTCTTAGGGATCTTTATTGGTGCGGTCACCTTCACGGGTTCAGTCGTCGCTTATGGTAAATTATCAGGCAAAATGTCATCTAAACCGATGATGTTGCCAAACCGCCATAAATTAAATTTAGCTGCGTTAGTGGTTTCATTCATTTTATTAGTCATCTTCGTCAAAACGCAAAGCGTTGGTTTGCAAGTATTCTTGATGTTAGTTATGACCGTTATTGCGCTTGCTTTTGGATGGCACTTAGTGGCTTCTATTGGTGGTGCTGACATGCCAGTTGTTGTTTCTATGCTGAACTCTTATTCAGGTTGGGCAGCGGCAGCGGCAGGCTTTATGTTAAGTAACGACTTGCTTATTGTCACGGGGGCATTAGTGGGGTCTTCAGGGGCAATTCTGTCTTATATTATGTGTAAGGCGATGAATCGTTCATTTATCAGTGTTATTGCTGGCGGATTCGGAACTGATGGTTCTTCAACGGGTTCTGAAGAAGAAATGGGCGAGTACCGTGAAACAACCGCTGAGGAAGTGGCTGAGATGTTGAAAAATTCGACTTCAGTCATTATCACCCCAGGTTATGGTATGGCAGTGGCTCAAGCTCAGTATCCTGTCGCGGATATTACCACCAAATTACGTGAGCGTGGGGTTAAAGTCCGTTTTGGTATTCACCCTGTTGCAGGGCGTTTGCCGGGGCATATGAACGTGTTATTAGCCGAAGCGAAAGTGCCTTATGATATTGTATTGGAGATGGATGAAATTAATGATGATTTCTCTGACACTGATACGGTGCTAGTTATTGGTGCAAACGATACGGTTAACCCAGCGGCACAAGAAGATCCCAATAGCCCAATTGCAGGTATGCCTGTATTGGAGGTTTGGAAAGCCAATAATGTGATCGTATTTAAGCGCTCAATGAACACAGGTTATGCAGGGGTACAAAACCCGCTATTCTTCAAAGAAAATACGCAAATGCTGTTCGGCGATGCTAAAGAAAGCGTTGATGCTATCTTACGTGCGTTGTAATTAGTTAAAAATCGATTAGCAAGGTGGGTCGGCTATATATGACCCACCTTTTTATTTGTATTGAACAAAATAACTTTCAGTCTGGTTATTTTATCAAGCTAATTACTCAGTACAAAACCTTGCACAATTAGTTAAACCCCGAGCAAATGTAAAGACTAATAAGAATGCAAGTGTCGCAATAGCTAACATACTAGACATGAGAACACCACCATTGAAGTGATCCATAATATACCCACCGACTAGGCTACCAATGGTAATTAAAATCAAAAACATAAAGGTAATAAGCGCTGAACCTTTTTCTGTTAACTCAGGGACATGCACATGCATCCACATATTGATTGTGGCAGGAACCATACCTGCTGCAACGCCCCATAACAATACATATATGACACTACTAGACCAACTGAAGTCCATAATCGATAACGCTAAAAAGGCGAAAATTAATAGCAGGGCGCTGATAGCAAAGTTATAGCGAACATTATGTTTACCGACATAACCGGCTAAAATATTACCGATTACGCTGGCAAGGCCAAAAAACAATAACAAAGCGGAGATTTGTCCTTCAAGAAAGCCTGCTGTTTGTTTAAAGAAGACCGTAAAATAGTTGTAGGCAGAAAAATGGGCTAGGAAAATAAGGGTAAAGATAATCAGCCCTTTACGTGCTATCGGATGAGACGGCATAAGCAACAATTCTTTCCATTGCATAGTGGAAGAAGGCTTCAAAGAAGGTAAAGAGAAATATTGCATTAATAAAGCGGCAAAACCGGCGATAACTAATGCAATATAAGGCATTCTCCAGCCATAGTTATCAGACAACCAAGCACCTAGCGGAACACCCACTACAGTCACTAATGTAACCGCAGAAAAGAAAATAGTCACTGATGTTGTAACAGACATATTCTTGGGTGCTAAGCGGACAACTAAGCCTGCAGCGATTCCCCAGAACCCCCCTAAGGCGATACCTAATGCAAACCGGCCTAATAACACTAAGCCAAAATTGGATGCAAAAGCGGTGATGGCATTCGCCAGTATCATCAGGATAACTAAAAATAATAAAACTTGGCGGCGATCAATTGTTTTTGCGTAGATAGGGACGACGAGAGAAGAAAGCATTCCTGCAATAGAGGTAACCGTGACGGTTAAACCCGCAGTTCCAACCGATATTTGGAAATCATGAGCGATATGATTTAGTACACTGATGGCTAGGAACTCACCGGTGACAATAATAAAACAGGCAAAAGTTGCAGACAGTAGTGAAAGCCAGTTACCATTATGCGATGAAAGATTCATTGTTGTTGTCATGTGTTTTCCATGAAAATTGAGTAATTTGCAAAATTTTAATTTTATAGTGACTGCTATAAAATTAATGTGCTATTCTTTATGCAAATCTACATGCTGTCAATTATTATTTTAGTGGTCACTATAAAATTAGTGCGGGACAGTTAGCTGGTTAGCTGCAAAGTGAGAATATGAAACAGATAAAACGTGGGCGTCCGAAAGGGTTTGACCAACAAGATGCCTTAGAAAAGGCGATGTTATTGTTTTGGCAAAATGGTTATGTTGCGACCTCAATTAGTGATTTGACACAAGCACTAGGCATTACTGCGCCGAGCCTTTACTGTGCTTTTGGTGATAAAGCATCGTTATTTAATCAATGTATTGATTATTATTTGGCTAATGAAGCTTGTCCCATTTTGTCTATTGTTAAGCAAGCCAAAACAGCAAAAGTTGCGATTGAATTGTTGATGTATGAAAGTGCAAAAAAGCTTATTCAACCAGGCAAGCCTACGGGGTGCATGCTTATTACCGCCACGATGAATGGTTCTAAGCAAATTGAAGATGTGCAATTAAATGTGCAAGTAAAACGCAAGAGCTACCAAGAAATTCTGTTGTTGCGTATGCAAAAAGGGATTGAAGATGGGGACGTAGCGCCTGATGCTCCCATTGATGCTATTGTTGATTTTTACATAACCATAATAGATGGTTTCACAATACAAGCCTGTGATGGCGTAGAACTTGATAGGCTTAATCAAGTGATTTACAACGCGATGCAAGCTTGGCCGCTGTTTAATGCAGAGCAGCGCTAGAAATAAGTGTGGATACCCCCCTATTCAAAATTGGGGGGTATAAAAGATGATAATTAAAATCAATCATCATCTGCTGCACTGATAGGGCACACAAAGCCATCAGGTTTTATTGCTAATAAGTCACATTTGAGTTTATCAATGACGTGTTCCGCTGTATTTCCTAAAAAGGCAGCAGAAATCCCTGTACGGCCCAAAATACCCAGAACCACGACCCCAGCATGTAATTCCTCACACATATCAGGAATTATTTTTTCAGGGAGTCCTTCACGGACGTGGGTATATTTTTCATCAATACTGAACTTCTGTCGCAGCTCTTTCATTGCAATCAGGTGCTGACCACGTAATGCATTGTTATACAGGCTAGGGTCAAAGTCAGGTAATTCAATGGCAATATTCATTGGCGCAATTGGATACGCACTAACAAGATGAATTTCTTGCTCTTTAATAATACGTGTTGCTAAGTCCTTTGTTTTTTCAACCAGTTTAATATTGAGGTCGTCATGGTAAGATTCCTCATTAGATAAATTAACAGCCACCACGACGGAGCCGTGATCAGGCCAAACTTTATCTTTTACCATCCAAACTGGCGCAGGGCATTTTCGTAGTAAATGCCAATCAAGTGGGGTAAAAATAATCGATTCGAAATTATCGGTTTGATGTGCCATTTTTAATAACAAGTCATGTTCGCCACTGATCACTTCTTGAATAATGGCCTCATAAGGTTTGTTATGCCAAATCACTTTAATTTCGATATCAATGCCTGCTTCAAGATAGAAATGGGCTTGTTGTTTGATCCACGCAGTCTTTTGGCTAATAACGCCTTTACGCATGGCATTACGTTCTTCAGGGGAAAGTAATGTTGTCATGTCGTAAGAAAGGTCATAGATAGGTAAAAACGCTTTTATCCGTCCACCGTTACGCTGCACGATATAGACAGCACGTCTTAATGCAGGCTGATCATCCTGATTTGGGTCAATTGCAACTAGCAGGTTTTTATAGTTAGCCATATTGAAATCCTCTCGATACACGGATATTTCCACATAGATAAACTATGATATTGGCGTTAAATAGGCAAGAAATCTGGGGAAAAAAACGAAAACGGACCACTAAGAATGTGATCCGTTTGGGGAAACTAGCATGTAATAGCTGAAACTTTGCCTGCAATATCAGTAAGTTTAGCCATATCTTCAATAGTGATGTATTTACCTTTGACGCTTAACATACCACTTTTTTGGAAACGACCTAGAAGTCGACTAATAGTCTCAACAGTTAAACCTAGATAGTTACCAATATCACCACGAGTCATGGTTAATCTAAATTCTCTTGGGGAAAAACCACGTTCAGCAAAGCGGTGAGATAAGTTCAGAATAAATGCAGCTAAACGCTCTTCCGCATTTTTCTTTGATAATAAAAGGATCATTTCCTGATCACCTTTAATTTCACCACTCATTAAACGCATAATTTGTTGACGTAAATTAGGCATTTTGCCTGATAAATCATCCAGCGTCTCAAATGGAATCTCACAAACCATTGATGTTTCAAGTGCTTGTGCAAAACTCGGGTGCTGTGTATGGATAATGGCATCAAAACCAACGAGGTCACCAGCTAAATGGAAACCTGTAATTTGCTCATCGCCTTCTTCGGTTATTGTATAGCTTTTTATTGTACCTGAGCGAATAGCGTATAATGAACGCAGTTCATCACCTGCTTTAAATAAGGCTTGGCCTTTTTGAATTGGTTTTTTACGTTCGATTATATTGTCAAGTTGATCCAGTTCATGTTCATTCAGCGTAAAAGGAATGCAAAGCTGACTAATACTGCAGTCCTGGCAATGAATAGCACAACCACCAGACTGGATGCGACGAACAACTCTTTTTTCTGGGATCATATTAAATGCTCAATCAAGTTAAAATTATTGATATGGGTCAATTTTAACATAAGATAATGCGGCTGATAAGTAATATTGTATGACAGAATCGACTTTATAGAGGTAAAGCCAAGCGATGATATGGTTTAAAGTGAGTTCATTTAGATATTCATACTGAATAAAAGCCAATTACCAAAGATAAAATTTGATATAGATTAAATATAATTATCTAAACAGTAAAAAGGTAAATTAGTCCAACTTTAGTATAGATGTGTAAAAAAGCAATAAATGGTAAAACTGCTAGCATTAAATTAACATAAAAATAAATTTATGAATATTAATTTTTCAAATTTACTTCAAAAAGGAAATCATAATGGCACAAATTCAACCGTCTTTACCAGCAATGATGACCGTTGTTGACATTATAGAGCCTGGTGGCGTCGAAAAATTGCAATTAATAAAAAAACCTCTGCCAAGAATTTCTGCAGGTTATTTATTAGTAAAAGTCGAAGCAGCAGGGGTGAACCGCCCAGATATTTTTCAACGAAAAGGGTCTTATCCTCCACCGACAGATGCATCACCTATTATGGGCTTGGAAATTTCAGGAACTGTCGTTGCTAAAGCGGATGACGTAAGTGAATGGCAGCTTGGGGATACCCTTTGTGCTTTAGTCGCTGGAGGAGGGTACGCAGAATATTGTTTAGTGCATAAAGACATCGCGTTACCACTAGGATCACTTTCTTTTATTGAGGGGGCAGCTATTCCTGAGAATTTTTTCACAGTTTGGGCTAATGTCTTTCAAATTGGTAAATTAAAGAAGAATGAATCAGTACTTATTCATGGAGGAACGTCTGGCATTGGCAGTGTCGCGATTATGCTAGCAAAAGCATTTGGTGCAACTGTAGTGACTACGGTGGGTTCTGAAGAAAAAGCTGACGTTGCCAAAAAACTTGGTGCCGATTGCGTCATTAATTATAAAACTGATGATTTTGTTGAAGCGACTTTGAATTATACATTATCACGTGGTGTCGATATGGTTGTAGATATTATTGGTGGCGATTATGTTGCAAAGAATTATCAAGTTGCAGCGAAATTTGGGCGAATTATCCAAATTGGTATGATGAAAGGTAATCCTATTGAGCTAAACATGATGCCATTAATGGTAAAAAGGTTAGTTCACACAGGCTCAACCATGCGCTCTCGTTCCATTGAAGAAAAAGCCTTGATCGCTAAAGAGTTAGAAAATCAAGTTTGGGGTATGTTACAAAAAGGTAAAATTAAACCAATTATTAACAAAAAATATAATTTATCTCAAGTGAAAGATGCACATGAATATATGGAGTCAGGTGACTTGATTGGAAAAATAATCTTATTAAACAGTTAACTATTTTTTATTTGTAAGGCGTTTTTCGGCTAAATTATTCCTTTTAATTAGTAGGGATTAAATCCCTGTCTATAACAAATATTTTACACTATCAAGTCTTTTTACCGTAAATATCTCTTTACAGATAAATAATTTTTGATTTTTTGTGCCTGCCCACAGTTTCGATCGAAATTCAGATTAGTTTGTTAATAATTTAATAGGAATAGATTATATCTATAGACAAGTTGGCTCATTAACGGCTTGTCTATCAATACATAGTACAACAATGATATTTATAAATGGATATCATTAATATATTGATAGTTTTCTAAATACAGTCCGTTATGCACTTTCCAATGACATTAAGTTTGGTGACTTAAATGCAATTGGCACTCGCAAGTGTTAGTTGCTGTTTGAAGGTGTAGTAATAATGAATAATTTTAAAAACTCAAAAATGAATGTGGATGCTTTATTTTTAGGCCCAAAATCAGAAAATGCAGTGTTTTTCAAAGAAATGATGGAATATTCCATCACAGAGCATATGCATTGGCGTTCTGGCTATCATCCTGAAGATCCTGAGCTTATTTCAACTGTTGACCGCTATGCCCCTGAATATCGAGATACGCTATACCGTACAGAGGGTATCCTTAATCAACTTTCCGCCAAACTAAAAACAACCTCGATACCTTGGTTTTCTCCTCGCTATATGGGGCACATGAATGCTGACACGTTGATGATATCTAATCTCGCCTATGTGATGGCGATGATGTACAACCCGAATAACTGCGCACAAGAGTCTTCTCCTACAACAACGGTTTTAGAAATCGAGGCTGGATTAGACCTCTGCTCTATGTTTGGTTATGCCCCCCAACAAGCTTGGGGACACATTACCTCTGGTGGCACTGTTGCTAACTATGAAGGGTTATGGGTGGCGAGAAATATTAAAACGTTACCGTTGGCAATTTCACAACATCCACAAACCAAACATTTATTGAGTGGCAAATCAGAAAAAGAGTTGCTCAATCTACCGGTTTCAGATGTTTTAGATTTAATCGATGAATTAAAGAAACGAGAAGTATTTGAAGAGGTTCGTGATTTAACTTGTCGAGGAATAGGGGCAGAGCAGGGTAAATTGGGGAAACTATTAGTCCCTCAGTCAAAACACTATTCGTGGATGAAAGCGATGGATATTCTTGGCTTAGGCCAACAGAATATTGTTCAACTCCCTGTGGATCATCATTATCGTACTGATGTACACAAGATGCGTGAAACCGTCTTTAGTTTGATTGAAGAGGGTGAACCGATTTTAGCTATCGTTGCGGTTGTAGGAACGACAGAAACTGGTGCAATTGATAATGTCAAAGAGGTTATAGAGTTACGCCGAGAATGTGAACAACGTTTTGGAGTATCGTTTTACGTGCACATAGATGCCGCTTATGCAGGTTATGCTTGTGCTATGTTTCGCGATGAAGAAAACCAATTCATGGAATATGAGGAGCTTATTGGGCGTTATCACGATGAAGGTATTTTCCCAAGGGATGTGGTTTGGCCAAAGCGTGATGTTTATGAAAGCTTTAAAGCGCTGAGTCAAGCGGACTCTATTACAGTTGATCCACATAAGGTTGGATTTATCCCTTATGCCGCGGGTGCTATCTGCATGAAAGATAAGCGTATTGTTGACTTAATCTCTTACCATGCGGCTTATGTTTTTGAAGAAGTCCAGGAAAAGCAACGCAAAACGGATAAAGTACAGAATGTATTACTCGGCTCGTCAATTATGGAAGGGTCAAAAGCAGGAGCAACGGCGGCGGCTGTTTGGGCGGCACATCGTTTGGTGCCTTTAAATCTTTTAGGTTATGGAAAAGTCATTGCAGCGGGGATCACCACTGCAAATTGGATGGTTGAACAAATTAATCAATGTAAGCCATTTATCATGGGGGATCGTGAATTTTCGATCATTGTCATGCCTTCACCTGATTTTCATATGATTAATTTTATGTTTCATGAGTCAGGGAATACATCATTAGAGAAACAAAATCTCTTAAACAAACGCTTATATGAATTGTGTTCATATGCCGCAGGTCGAAGTTATTCAAATGATTTTCTGACCTCTTCAACATCATTAACATATGAAGAATATGGAGATAATCCATTGAATTTATGTCGTTTAGCTCATTTTCCTGATGATGAGTGGCATAACGTTCATTCAATTTATGTATTAAGAGCCGCGATTATGACCCATTGTTTACGGGATAAATCACATTTTGAAAATTACTGGACGGAGCTGAGGAACATCTTTGAAGACAAACTACAACAACTCATTGATGAAGAAAACAAACTAAATCATTCCAATAATAAAATTAGTATTTAATTGACTTGTTAGGATCTCAATATGAAAAATCGCACGCTTGGAAGTGTTTTTATTGTTGCAGGTACTACGATTGGTGCGGGGATGTTGGCGATGCCAATCGCTGCTGCAGGTAATGGGTTTATGGTCAGTTTGTCCATGTTATTAATACTTTGGGCTTTGATGTGTTACACAGCGTTATTGTTAGTCGAAGTTTATCAACACGAGTCTCATGAAACAGGGATAGGTAGCGTTGCTCAGCGCTATTTAGGTTCAAGTGGTAAATTTATCACAGGTTTTAGCATGATGTTTCTGATGTATGCATTGACAGCCGCTTATGTCAGTGGTGCAGGAGAAATTATTACTTCTAACTTAAAAAGCAGTTTCGCGATAGAAATGGCTGATTGGATGGGGATAGTGGTATTTACGGTAATTGGTGGTGGGATAGTGTGTTTTGGAACGTCATCAGTTGATTTTATTAACCGCATCTTATTCACAGCAAAAATTGTTTTCTTAGTGATCATTTTGGCTTTGATGATACCTCATGTGGAGCAACAAAACTTACTGGCTGCGCCGACTGAAAAAGTATTGATTTTATCTGCGATACCTGTGTTTTTTACCTCATTTGGCTTCCATGGTAGTGTTCCAAGCATCGTTAAGTACATGGGGGGGGATGTAAAAAAATTACGCATTATTTTCGTTATTGGTAGTGCTATTCCATTAATTGCTTATATCTTATGGCAAATAGCCACGTTAGGAAGCATTGGTACTACAACTTTCGTAGGCATTCTGGCAGAAAATGCCGGTTTAAATGGGTTGTTAGATGCAATTAAAGATGTTGCTCAGTCAGGAAGAACCGAATTAGTTGCTCAAATGTTTATGAGTCTTGCGTTAGCCACATCATTTCTTGGGGTGGCGTTAGGGTTATTTGACTTCTTAGCTGATTTGTTTAAGCGCCAAGATAATGCAGTAGGGCGTTTACAAACTGGTTTACTTACATTTGGCCCGCCATTAGTCTTTGCTCTTTTTTATCCTAAAGGGTTTGTGATGGCCTTAGGGTATGCCGCGATAGCGCTGTCAATTTTAGCCCTTTTATTACCCAGTGCGATGGCTTTTAAATCCAGAGCCTTAAACCCGCAGAAGTATCAAGTATTGGGAGGGGCATTAGGTTTATCTATCGTATTTATTTGCGGTATTATTGTCATTGGTGTTCAGTTAGGTATTGTTTTTAAAATATTACCTAACATCGGTTAATCACTCGTCATATTACAAGCCAGCCATAATACACATGGCTGGTTTTATCACATCCATAATTCTTACAAGATTAACCTTTTACCGCATTTTTTAGTGCAGATGGACTGTTATTTTAGGTATAATTTATATAAGAATGATTATCATTAGCACTTTATGCATAAAAACAGATATATCTAAAGCTGGCATTTTTCGTAAAACTGACTATTATATTAGATATATCGGTATTGATGGCTAATAACCACTGGGGTTTTTAATGACAACTGAACAACAGCCAGACTCCTGTTTATGTAATGGCAAAAGTTTACGTCGAATGTTTAACCCAAAACAGCTGCGAATTTATATTCTGCATTTACTGATTGGGGGAATAAATTACGGCTATGAACTAATAAAAAAAATAGGCGAGGAAACGGCGGGTTTTTATTGCCCTAGCCCTGGGGTGATATACCCTACTTTAACATTGTTAGAAGAATTAGGTTTTATTACCGCAGGTAAAGATAATGGGAAAGGGCGCAAATGTTATGCTATTACGCCAGAAGGTCGGTGTTTTTTATTGAAAAAAGCCGACATATTAGCTGAAGTTCAACTAAAATTAAATTACGCCCAAGAGCTTAAAGCAGGGAATCAATTTGCGAATGAAATTGAGTATGCTGTAGAAAAATTTAAGTCACTGTTAAGACATAAGATTGTTTTACAGCAGTTAACTAAAGAAGAATCTAAACAGGTCGTAGAGATCATTAATCGAGCAGTAGAAAGAATAGAGCAAGTGAACGCAGCACTAGTGGTAGAAGGAACATCAAATGGCTAAAACTAATGAGATTATGCAAGCAAAAGAGCAATCATTTATGAACGAAACGAGTAAAGCACCGAAAGACAAAACATCAGCATCTGCTGAAAGTGAGCCTATGGCAAGTTCAAAGAAAGACGAAAAGTTTAAAGAGGTGGTTTGCCCAAATGTTCCAACGTCTTACTTTAAGCGAGCTAAAAAACAAAAAATAAAATATTAAGGTAGGTGGTTTACAAAATTTTTATTCATAAAAAGACGATGAGGTGAAACGTATTTTCATTCTTAAATGAAGTGTATAAAAATAGGTACCTTACTTGTTTGTTTTATTAATTTTTCGAAGTTATATAATTATTTTGTAAGCTTTGCCTATTATCGGGTATTTGATATAGCGGTTTATCTCAATAAAATATCCCCTGATAATAAAATTTAATCGTGGTAATAGCTATTAACTGAGAAGGTGTGATAATCCAGAAAATAGTTATACAGGTTCAGTAAGGCCTCGATAAATGAATAATCCACTTTTGCCATGAAATTTAGTCCATAATCGCTAGTAGCTAAAGAGCCGGCACTCTGACATTTAAGGCAATATTAATATAGTTAAAAATAAATCACCTACTGACTCTAGTTGTAATACAGATAGAACAGCCTAACCATGTTTGGGGTAATCCCTTCAATATGGTTAGGCTGTATTTTAACTATTTTATTCAAGGAGCTTGTGTATTTGAGCTATTTCCTCAATCCATTGCTGTTGTAATAGTGGTTTTTGATGACTAAGTTTACGTTTTTGGTCTGCTTGTAATTTTTCCTCCAACACTAACAATTTCTCTAACAGTTCATCTACATGAGTCTCTTTACTGTGAGAAACATCAAGTTCTACGCTTGAATCAATAGCAGGGCGGCTATCAACGAATGGTTTTTGGGATTGTTGCTCAATTTTTTGATAAATATCATCAATATTGAGGTACTCTTCCAACCGATTATCATTAATAAACCAAAAACGCTGGCAACTATTTTCAATTAGCCACCGATCGTGACTGACAACAAGTAGGGCTCCAGAGAACTGGCGAATTTGCTCACTTAATGCTTCTTTACCCTCAAGGTCAAGGTGGTTTGTGGGTTCATCAAGCAACAGCAATTCATATTGAGCCAAACTTAAACCAATAAACAGTAACCTTGCGCGCTCACCACCACTGAGTGTTGCCACCTTTTGCTGATGGCGAGTATAGACAAAACCTGCACCAATTAACGCCATCTTGCGTTGTTCATCGGTTAAAGGCGCAAAATGACGCAATGCATCCAATAGACTATCGTTATCATTCAACTGTTCTAATTGCTGGTCATAATAGCCAGTACGAATTATTGGATGAAACTTGACGTGCGGGCTATAGCGCAAATCTTGTTGATAATACCGCCATAGCAGACGTAATAACGTTGATTTTCCACAACCGTTTGCCCCCATTATTGCGATGCGGTCACCACTTTTGACTTGATGAAATGCAGTGGTAAATAAAGGCATATCATCAGGAGTGGTTACGAAAGTATTTTCTAACTCTAATACTCGGTCTGCAGGGATCGCATTGCCATTTAGAGCAAGTGTCCAGTGATAGCCTTCCGAAAGCTCTGTTTGAGCATCTTTCAAACGGTCAATGTGCTTTTCCATTTGCTTGGCTTTACGAGAAAGTGCTTCGTTATCATAAACATGCCCCCAAATAGCTAAGCGTTTGGCACTTGATGCAATACGGTTTATCTCTTTTTGTTCAGCTTGGTTTCGACGCTCATCGGTGATGTCTTTTTCACTTAAAGCAAGACGTGCTGCGCTGCATGGTAAGCGATAAAAATGCAATGATTTGTCGCGCAAGATCCACGTGCAATTGCTGACCTTATCTAATAACGATTGGTCATGGGACACCAACACAAAGCTACCTTTCCATGATTGTAGAAAATCACTTAGCCAGATCAAAGTAGGTAAGTCTAAATGGTTACTGGGTTCATCCAATAGCAGTAAGTCAGGTTGCTCAATTAAAGCGCGTCCCAACAGCAAACGAGTATGTTGCCCACCGCTAATTGCATTGGCTTTCTGTTCCCATTGCTGGGGAGTAAAACCTAATTCCGACAATAAAACCTCTGCCCGCCAGCGTTCAGTGGCCTTATCTTGTTCTGGCAATTTTTGTACTATTGCATCAATCAGCGTCATACCGGTAATTTCTTCCGGTAAATGCTGTTCGATATAGGCAGTAACACACTGATTAGAATAGGTAATACTGCCACTATTTGGCGATAACTGTTTTGTTATCAACTTCAATAATGTACTTTTTCCGCTGCCATTGTGGCCAATTAAACCGATGCGGTCACCTTGTTGAAGGGTAAACGAAATATCGCTTAATAAGGATGAGGTTGATATGTCGTAACTTAGGGATTTTACTGTTAATAATGTGCTCATAGCTTACTCAAATTTTAGGCATAAAAATGCCAGGGTTTAGTCGTTGCGACAACCCAGTAAGCTGAGGAAGATTTCTTTGGTGGCTTCGCTCAGGCAGGGTTATCGCAGTATAAAACTGTGAAAGCCTGAGCAGTGGCGATTACCAAAGAAGTGTGAATATTCAATAAGATCACACAACAACATAATTTAGCCTCCTTATTTTTAGTTGAGTTACACCATGACGACATAATAGCAAATAAAACCTGTGGGTAGCAATGTCCACAAATGTGGTGTAATGATGATTCATACTATAAATAGAACTTATATTGGTGGCTGTAAGATGAATAAAATTTCTGAAAATTTGGAATCTGTCGAGTAATGCATAAAATTACGTTTCAAATAACAAGAGAGTCGCTAATGAACGTAGAAATAAAACCCGCAACACAACAAGATGCCGCTTTGATCTTAAAAATGATCATTGAGTTGGCCGATTATGAAAAAGCCCGCCACGAAGTGAAAGCCACTGTTTCAGATGTCGAGAATTCTTTATTTGCAGTAGATTCAAAGACTGAAGCGCTAATTTGTTACGTTGATAACAAGCCCGCAGGTTACGCTGTTTTTTTTACTAGCTATTCAACTTGGTTAGGAAATAATGGTATTTATTTAGAAGATTTATATGTATCACCTGATTTTCGTGGCGTAGGGGCAGGGAAAAAATTGTTAAAATACATTGCTGTATTAGCAGCAGAAAGGAAATGTAAGCGACTTGAATGGAGCGTTTTAGATTGGAACCAACCTGCTATTGATTTTTATAAAAGTATTGGTGCACAGCCACAAGATGAATGGGTTCGTTATCGAATGGATGAAAAAACAATTGCAGAATTTGTAAGTTAATTTTATTCAAAAATAAAGAGCCGCTGATTTAAGATTAATTAGAGGTTCTATAATAGAAGCCAGTTTATTATCCGCTGGCTTTATTTTTTGGATAAAATATAATTCACCAATGTCATTTTTTATATTTTTCTGGTTTATTCTATATTTTGTGATGTAAGGCGACCATAATTAATGTGAATGCTGATAAAATACCATTAAATTATATAGATAGATAATTTAAAAACGAGACGGAATTAGTTTATAAAAACTAAAAGATAGTATCATTTTTTATAGTTTTAACTGTATTTATTTCATATATAAACAGTTGTATAGGTTTATTAATTTCACCGGGTTAATAATCAAATAATTGTTATTCATTATTTTCTTATTTAATAGAAAAGGGATGGTATGAAAATAAATAAGCAGAAAGTATCGTTGTATCTCATATTAATTATCCTTATTGCTGCGGGAGGCTATTATTACTGGAGTATAAATTCTGGGGGATTACCCGTTGGGTTTGCACAAAGTAATGGCCGGATCGAAGCGACGGAGATTGATATTGCGACGAAAACTGCGGGTAGAATTGAAACTATCAACGTAAAAGAAGGGGATTTTGTTAAAGAGGGGCAAGAACTTGCTCGTATGGATACCCGTGCTCTGCAAGAACAACTTCATGAAGTACAAGCACAGTTGAGTCAAGCGATTAGCGCCGTTGCAACAGCAGAGTCCGCTTTAGCACAGCGTAAAAGTGAAAAGCTAGCTGCACAAGCCGTTGTTCGTCAACGGGAAGCGGAGTTAGATGCGGCACAAAAACGCCTCAACCGGTCACGAGCGTTAGTGAGAACTAACGCGGTTTCGCAACAGCAAGTGGATGATGATACTGCCCAAATGCAAGGTGCAAGGGCGGCGTTAGAAGCGTCAAAAGCGCAAGTAGCGGCTTCTACGTCAGCGATTGACTCTGCGAAAGCGGGGATTGTTCAAGCGAAAAGTCGCGTAGAGGCTGCAACAGCGACAGAACGCCGTATTATTGCCGATTTAGATGATAGCATTCTCAAAGCACCAAGAAATGGACGTATTCAATACCGTGTTGCCGAGCCGGGAGAAGTATTAGGCTCCGGTGGGCGAGTACTGAATATGGTAGATTTAAGTGATGTTTATATGACGTTTTTCTTGCCAACGGAAGATGCAGGTAAGGTGGCGTTAGGGAGTGAAGTCCATATTATTCTTGATGCTGCTCCGAATATTGTTATTCCAGCGAAAACCACGTTTGTTGCCAGTGTCGCGCAATTCACTCCAAAGACAGTGGAAACACAAAATGAACGATTAAAACTGATGTTTCGTGTTAGAGCGCGTATCTCCCCTGAATTACTCGAAAAACACCTTGAATATGTTAAAACGGGGTTACCTGGTAAAGCCTATGTGCAATTAGATGCGAAAGCGCCATGGCCGGCAGAACTTGAGGTGAAATTACCACAATGACCAATAAATTGATGGATGATGTGATTATTGATTTACAGCATGTCAGCCAGCATTATGGTGATAATTGTGCATTGGATGACATTGTGCTGTCTATTCCGGCTCGAAAAATGGTGGGTTTAATTGGCCCTGATGGTGTCGGTAAATCGAGTCTAATCTCATTAATTGCAGGTGCAAGAGCCATCCAACAGGGGCAGGTCACGGTACTTGATGGTGACATGAGTGACGCCTTTCACCGTAGAGCCGTGTGCCCACGAATTGCCTATATGCCTCAAGGTCTTGGAAAAAATCTCTACCATACATTGTCGGTATATGAAAATGTGGACTTCTTTGGTCGACTATTTGGCCAATCGAAAGCCGAGCGTGAGTATCGTATCCAAGATTTACTTGAAAGTACGGGGTTAGCTCCTTTTAAAGATAGGCCTGCGGGCAAGCTATCTGGTGGTATGAAACAAAAGCTAGGCCTATGCTGTGCGCTGATCCATGACCCAGACTTATTAATTCTAGATGAACCTACAACGGGTGTAGACCCATTATCGCGCGCGCAATTTTGGGATCTTATTGACCGAATCCGTTTACGCCAAACGAATATGAGTGTGTTAGTGGCTACCGCATATATGGAAGAAGCGGAGCGTTTTGATTGGTTAGTCGCGATGGATGATGGCAAGGTGCTCGCCACAGGTCATGCATCAGAATTAAAACAACAAACCCACTGCGATGATCTGGAAGCGGCGTTTATCGAATTACTACCAGAAGAAAAACGCAGTGGGCACAAAAAAGTGGTTATTCCGCCACGTGATAAATCAAAAGACGATGTTATTGCTATTGAAGCGCAAGACTTGACCATGCGTTTTGGTGATTTCGTTGCCGTTGACCACGTTAATTTTAAGATCCCTAAAGGGGAGATTTTTGGGTTTCTAGGTTCTAATGGTTGTGGAAAGTCTACCACCATGAAGATGCTGACGGGGCTACTTCAAGCCAGTGAAGGGCAAGCATGGTTATTTGGTCAAGAAATTGACCCTAAAGACATCGAAACCCGCAAGCGTGTAGGTTATATGTCGCAAGCTTTCTCCCTCTATAGTGAGCTAAGTGTTGAGCAAAACCTTGAGTTGCATGCAAAACTCTTTCATATTCCAGAAGAAAAAATAGCGCAGCGTATTGATGATATGTGCCAGCGCTTTGAACTTGAGGAAGTTAGGGATACCATGCCTGATGACTTGCCTCTCGGTATTCGCCAGCGCTTATCACTCGCTGTTGCAGTGATCCACGAACCAGAGATGCTCATATTGGATGAACCGACCTCGGGGGTCGACCCCGTAGCAAGGGACATGTTCTGGAATTTAATGGTGGATTTATCACGACGTGACGGCGTCACAATCTTTATATCAACTCACTTTATGAATGAGGCCGATCGTTGCGACCGCATTTCATTGATGCATGCAGGTAAGGTGCTTGACTGTGACACGCCTGCAAACTTAACTAAAAAACGCGGGTTGGCAACTTTAGAAGAAACCTTTATTGCTTATTTACAAGATGCAGTGGGAGACGCAGATTCAGGACAAGAAACGGCACCTGAATTTCATGTTAACCCTGAATTAAAAGAGCAAGCGACAGAAGCGCTTAAAAAACGTTTTAGTTTCCGCCGGTTATTTAGCTATTCCATTCGTGAAGGGATGGAACTGCGCCGTGACCCAGTGCGTTCAACGTTGGCCTTGTTGGGGACGGTGATCCTAATGTTTATCATGGGTTATGGTATCAGTATGGATGTTGAAAACTTACGGTTCGCAGTACTCGATCGTGACCAAACTGGGCTTAGCCAAGGCTATACATTGAACCTCGCAGGCTCACGTTATTTTATC
This sequence comes from Providencia sp. Me31A, assembly GCF_050487165.1. NCBI lineage: Bacteria > Pseudomonadati > Pseudomonadota > Gammaproteobacteria > Enterobacterales > Morganellaceae > Providencia > Providencia sp. Me31A. The sequence continues at coordinate 194,185 of NZ_JBKQGZ010000003.1, read as the reverse complement.
GAACAACCACCAATTAAGGATTATGGCGACTTAGAAGAGAGAATGCGCAGCGGCGCTGTGACTGTCGCAATAGAGATCCCACCCAATTTTGCTCGAGATGTCGCACGGGGCCATAACGTAAAAATAGGTGTGTGGATTGATGGTGCAATGCCAAACCGTGCTGAAACGGTACGTGGCTATGTTCAAGCGATGCATCTTGCTTGGCTGAGCACAATGGCTGCTCGACAACCTATTGGTGTGGCAGGGCTTCCTGTTGTGGATATTGAAACTCGCTATCGATATAACCCCGATGTTCGTAGCCTACCAGCGATAGTGCCCGCGGTGATCCCATTACTATTGATGATGATCCCAGCCATGTTGAGTGCACTAAGCGTAGTACGTGAAAAAGAGTTGGGTTCGATTATCAACCTTTATGTCACCCCGATCACCAAATTAGAGTTTTTACTTGGTAAACAGTTGCCTTATATTTTATTAGGCATGTTTAACTTTGTGCTACTTTGCATTCTCTCAGTGTATATATTTGGCGTGGAATTTAAAGGAAGTTTCGTCACATTGACGCTAGCTGCCTTCTTATATGTCAGTATTGCAACGGGAATGGGGCTATTGATTTCTTGTTTTATGAAAAGCCAAATTGCAGCGATTTTCGGTACCTCAATTATCACCTTGATCCCTGCGACCCAATTTTCAGGAATGATTGACCCTGTATCATCATTAGAAGGAATGGGACGATGGGTAGGGATGGTTTATCCAACATCACACTTTCTAACCATCACTCGGGGGACCTTTTCAAAAGGATTAGACTTATTTGACCTACAAGCCTCATTTATCCCGTTATTAATTACTGTACCACTGATTATCGGGCTCAGCGTACTGTTCCTGAAGAAACAGGAGGCATAGTAATGATGCGGAAAATACAAAATATTTTTAATCTAGGAATTAAAGAATTACGTAGCTTAGGGCGTGATAAAGCCATGCTAGCGTTAATCGTGTTTGCTTTTACTGTTTCAATTTATTCATCAGCAACCGTTACGCCGGGCTCATTGCATAATGCACCGATTGCGATAGCTGACCAAGATAAATCCCAGTTATCTAATCGAATCATTAATAGTTTCTATGCACCGTACTTTTTACCGCCAGCTGACATTACACCTGACCAAATTGATGGCCTACTTAATCGTGGGTCGTATACTTTTGCCTTGGATATTCCCCCTAATTTTCAACGGGATGTCCTTGCTGGGCGTCATCCCGAAATTCAAGTCAACATTGATGCGACACGGATGAGCCAAGCATTTTTAGGTAATAGCTATATTCAAAATATTACACTGGGTGAGGTCAATGAGTTTTTAGCGAAGTACCGAAGCAATGCAAGCTTACCTGTGGATTTAGAGGTGAGGATGCGCTTTAACCCTAACCTAACACAATCGTGGTTTGGGTCAGTGATGGCAATAATCAATAATATCACTATGTTATCTATTGTATTAACAGGTGCTGCACTAATCCGCGAGCGAGAGCATGGTACTGTAGAGCACTTGATGGTGATGCCATTGACCCCTTTTGAAATCATGATGTCAAAAATATGGTCAATGGGGCTGGTGGTATTGATTGCATCAGGTGTTTCATTGATATTAGTGGTCAAAACATTGTTACAAGTTCCAATCGAAGGCTCAATATTATTATTTATGGGGGGAGTCGCGTTGAGTTTATTTGCGACAACATCGATTGGTATTTTTATGGGGACAATTGCGCGGTCAATGCCCCAATTCGGCTTGTTAATGATCTTGGTATTACTGCCTTTAAATATGCTTTCAGGTGGGATGACCGCGCGAGAAAGTATGCCTCAGTTAGTGCAGGATATTATGCAGACTATGCCTACGACGCACTTTGTTAGCCTTGCTCAGGCGATTTTATATCGAGGCGCCGGTTTCCAAATTGTTTGGCCGCAATTTGCCGTGTTAATCGTAATAGGCGGGGTATTTTTCACGTTAGCGCTTATTCGTTTCCGTAAAACCATTGCCACTATGGCATAACTTATCAACCTCCTAAAACAGTCTCTATAAATAAAACGCTTGCTGAATGAGGCAGTAAGCGTTTTAATGTTTTACCTATTAATTTTAAACAATGATTAGATTGTACCTATCAAATCGATAGTACGTACTGATTGGATTAAGTCGCTAAAAAACAGTAACTTAATAGGCAACCAAACAGGAGAACATCATATGTCATTAATTAATACTCAAATCAAACCATTTACTAACCAAGCGTTTAAAGACGGTCAATTTATCGAAGTTTCTGAGAAAGATGTTGCGGGCAAATGGAGTGTATTTTTCTTTTACCCAGCTGACTTTACGTTTGTTTGTCCAACTGAGTTAGGTGACCTTGCTGATCACTACGAAGAATTCCAAAAATTAGGCGTTGAAATTTTCTCTGTCTCTACAGACACACACTTTACCCATAAAGCATGGCACGCAAGCTCAGACACCATCGGTAAAATCAAATATGCGATGATCGGTGACCCAACAGGTGCATTAACACGTAACTTCGAAAACATGCGTGAAAACGAAGGGTTAGCAGATCGCGGTACTTTCGTTGTTGACCCACAAGGTATCATCCAAGCGATTGAAATCACAGCTGAAGGTATTGGTCGTGATGCATCAGACTTACTGCGTAAAGTTAAAGCAGCGCAATATGTTGCTAGCCACCCAGGTGAAGTTTGCCCAGCAAAATGGAAAGAAGGTGACGCAACACTGTCTCCATCTTTAGATTTAGTTGGCAAAATCTAATTAATCTAGCGTTTGATTAACGTAAGAGCATTCAAGTTGTAGGTGTTTAGGCCTACAACTTGGATCATGACGGGTATATGTACCCGATTTTATGATAAAAATTAAAGGGGATTACATGCTCGACAATAATTTACAGGCACAGTTGAAAGCCTACTTAGAACGTTTAACTAAACCCGTAGAACTCGTTGCTAATATAGATGACAGCCAAAAATCAAAAGAAATTAAACAGCTGTTAGAACAAATTGCGTCGTTATCAGATAAAGTCACTGTGCGTGAAGAGCATAATAGTACATTAAGAACCCCATCTTTCTTAATTACTAACCCAGGTACAGACAGTGGTTTGCGTTTCGCAGGCTCGCCTCTGGGACATGAATTTACTTCTCTTGTGTTGGCATTGTTGCAAATCGGTGGGCATCCATCGAAAGAAGCACAAGAGTTATTAGATCAAGTTAAAAGCCTTGAAGGTGAATTTAACTTTGAGACTTACTATTCGTTATCTTGTCATAACTGCCCAGATGTCGTTCAGGCACTGAACTTGATGGCAGTTTTAAACCCAAATATTAGTCATACAGCCATTGATGGTGCACTTTTCCAAAATGAAATTGATGAACGTAATGTTATGGGCGTTCCCGCAGTTTTTCTAAATGGAAAAGAGTTTGGTCAAGGGCGAATGACGTTAAGCGAAATCGTGAGTAAGGTAGATACCAACGCAGATGCACGAGCCGCTAAGTCTCTGACAGAACGTGAACCTTTCGAGGTTTTAGTTATCGGTAGTGGTCCAGCAGGTGCTTCAGCCGCTATTTATACGGCTCGTAAAGGGATACGTACCGGTATGATTGGTGAGCGCTTTGGTGGTCAAGTTATGGATACCGTTGATATTGAAAACTATATTTCAGTGATCAAAACCGAAGGGGCAATATTTGCGGGAGCGTTAAAAAATCACGTTGATGATTATAGCGTTGATGTTATTGATGGCCAATCAGTGACTAAACTGATTCCGGCTGAAGAAATTGGTGGCTTACATCACATAGAAACGGCATCAGGCGGCGTGATGAAATCACGTAGTATTATCATCACAACAGGGGCTCGCTGGAGAAATATGGGCGTACCGGGTGAGCAAGAATATCGCACCAAAGGCGTTACATTCTGTCCACATTGTGATGGCCCACTATTTAAAGGCAAACGCGTCGCTGTAATCGGTGGTGGTAATTCAGGTATTGAAGCAGCTATCGACTTAGCGGGGGTTGTTGACCACGTAACGGTGCTGGAGTTTGCACCTGAACTAAAAGCAGATTCAGTATTACAACAAAAAGCACGCAGTTTAAAAAATGTTGATATTATTTTGAATGCTCAAACCTTAGAAGTGAAAGGTGATGGCAGCAAAATGACAGGCCTTGAGTATAAAGACCGTACTGATGATAGTGTGCATTTGTTAGAAGTCGCTGGGGCATTCGTACAAATTGGTTTATTGCCTAATACTAATTGGTTAGGTGATACCGTTGCCAGAAACCGTATGGGTGAAATCGAGATTGATGCACGCAACGAAACCAGTGTTAAAGGTATTTTTGCCGCGGGTGACTGTACAACAGTACCATACAAGCAAATTATCATTTCAGCCGGAGAAGGTGCCAAAGCCGCACTTAGCGCCTTTGATTACTTAATCCGCACAAGTACCAGAACCGCTGAATAGGTGTAATTTACTTTATATTCAGTGAGTTGTAGTCAAAAGGCACTCGGGGGCGAGTGCCTTTTTTTGTGTAAAACAGCGATATTTCCGGTTTGCTGACCGGCAAGCGTACACCGGCGTACAAGCCTATTGGCTCGATTTGAACTATGGCCAACAAAAGAAAACCAACCTTAAACGCAAGCAAAAAACCAAAAAAGAGAAGTCGAGCAAAAAAGAGGGCGATTACATCGAGGGTGCCGAGGGTAACGTTTTTGTGATGCGGCAAACCTTTAAAAACGAGCAATCCGCTAAACGTGCCGCCGCGGCCAAGTGGTCAAAATTACAAAGAGGCGTAGCAGAATTTAATATCACCTTGGCTGAGGGGCGCGCAGACCTATACCCTGAAATGCCCGTGACCGTGACAGGCTTTAAACCGACCATTGATAGTCACCAGTGGGTGATTAGCCGTGTTGTTCATCAAATCGATGATCACGGCTTTATCACAAGTTTGGAGTTAGAAATAAGGATCAAAGATGTTGGTATTGATGAAATTTAACATTACTCATCTTTTGTTTTTTTTGTGGAGGAAATAAGATTTATATCTTTATTTTCTATATAAATGCAGAAAAAATTATCGTTTGTAATAGGTGGTTTATTTAGTGAACGAAAATGTATATCTGAAATAGTAAACTGATCATTTTTTCTTTCACATAATAGAGAGTAATTTAAGGATTGAAAAGCATTAAATACTGTTCCATTATAGATTTCATTTTTAATTGGTATAGGGTTTTTGGGTGAATACCATTTGTTAACGTTTAGTTTTGTCTCATTAATAAAATGCATTGAATTAAATGACCTGTACGCAATTATATCTACTATATTGGTAAACATAAAGAGTAGGGTTAGATAACCAGAAATAAAACTTAGCCTAACATAAGTGTTCTCTTTTGATATTATGTATAGAATAACATTTGGTAAAAAGCACAAAAATAAATATAGCTTAATGAAATCAAAGAAGTAATTGTTGTTGTATTTGTTTTCAATTACGTTTGGGCTAATAAAAAAAACCATCCCAAAAGCAGTAATTACTATCATCATTGAAATTATAAATAACATGATAACTCTATCTTCATTGCACTTGGTAATAATGCGGTTATTGCCTTGAAATATTAATGATATAACTAACATTAAAAACAAAACTGATATAAAAGAAATAATAACTGAAGCTTGAGTCCTTCCAGTCTCAAAAAAATAGATGAGAACAATTGATGCTAGTGGTGATATTAATAATATAAAATAACGTGTTTTTATTTTTTTTATCATTCGCAAAGTGTATTTTAAATTAATCGCTAAAATAAAAAAAGAAATCAGCATGGATATAATAATTTGAACTAAAATTCCGGTGGTTCCATTGTTAATATCTAGTGTAATTGAAGAGTACACTAACAATGGTGCAGATAGAGATGCGACTAAGAAATTAATCCTCTTAACAAAATAAACATTTTTCTTTTTTCCTTTTATGTTTACCTTATTTATTGGTTTTTGGATTAAGCCATAAAGTAAAGTGGGTAAAATATAAACAATTATAAAAACTAAAAACAAAAATGAAGAAACAAATAAAAGATAAGGAAATAAATAAGTTTCATTCAAAAGGAAAGGGAAGAAATTTTCGGCATTTAATATTTTTAAATAAGTAAATAATAAATATGGTGAAATAAAAATAAATAAGGAAGTAAGTGGTACAATAATCGCTATAACGCTCCATATAGATTGTTTTTGCTCCATGATAAAACCTTTTAATTGATTTTTGTTATGAATAGATTAACCTAACTTAAGGCATACTCCAAACCCAAGGTTAAAATATGGCGTTCAATTGTCCAAAGTGTGGCGCTGTGACTTATACCAAAACCAGTAAATCCATGAGTAGTGAAACCCGTAGAAGTTACCACCAATGCCAAAATATTTTATGTGGTTGTTCTTTTACGACAATAACCTCAGTGGAGATTTATCTAACAAAAACTATTCCACAAGAGCTGCCGGAAGGCTTTGAAATCCCGATGGATAAGTTACCTAAATCACATCGGGGAGAAAAACAGATGGAGATGTTTTGATGGATGGGTAGCCTAGTTATTACTAATTACATTAGTCAGCTGATTTTAAAATATCAGCAAATTTACAAACTTCATTGATATTTTTATCGGATGCAGATAACCAGCTTTCGATGAAGTCATTGAACCTATCATTTAGATAGCAATCCCATAAATTTAGTGATGTTATAGCAACCCAATTTTCAGGTGATTGATTTAGAATGGAATTAAATAAATGAACTGCAATGATTCTATTAATATCTCGTTGAGTTGAACATGATTCAAGCTTAGGTATATTGTTCAATAACCAGCAAGCAAAATATTTATTACTCTCAAATATAGTAGTAACGCTATTAGTAACATCATTGATATAGTTAGTAATGTCTACACCATAGGTTGCATTATAAGCAGATATCTCAAAATTATTCCAATCACTACCTAGTTTGTATAAAACAGCGATAGAAGCACATTCACATAGACTCTCTTCAAACCATTTGTGTTTATGACCTCGAGAGCTGGAGTGATTACAATATAAATGACATAATTCATGTGCAAGTTGATACGCCATTTGTGCCCAATGGGTGCCAGATGCACATGAGAGTATAATTTCCCAATCCTCATTATTTTTTTCATATAAAGCTATTGGAAATCCTTGTGAAAGGTCGTTACGTACTAAAATGTTGTTTTCAAGTTTTTTTCCAACAAAAGTCGAGAATATACCATAGACTGCTTCTGCTAGTTTTTGGTGGCTGTCATCGCATGAAGTTATATTCCAACCATTTCCAATCACCTGAATCATTTAATTTGTCCTTATAATTTTGATTGAACGCCATCTTTAAATTGTTATGGATTAAGTTATCATATTTTATGGACAAACTTGTTGCTATAATGGTTAAACTGAATACAACGGCAACATATTAAAAAATAAGCAAAATAAAAAGCCTCTTATCAAAAGAGGCTTTTTAAGTGTGGTCAATATGTGGACATTGACTATTAGCTAAATCCATTTAAATCAATTAGTTAACTCACTTTTAGAACGCCGCACTTAGCGTCTTTGATTACCTAATCCGCACTAGTACCAGAACCGCTGAATAGGTGTAATTTACTTTATATTCAGTGAGTTATAGTATAACTACTCACTATTCGGATGGTTATAATTTATTATCCTCAGTCGGTTCAAAAAAACTGCTTTATAAATTAGTAATCACCTAAACTATCATAATTGCAATTATTTGTTTTATGTCTATGTTTTTAATAATTTTTATATATCATCTTTACCAGTATGTTTGATCTGTTTTCCCACTGAAATGCTATCATTAAGATGTTCTCACCTGTAAATCGAGTGTGTTTATTTCTATTTTCTAAAGCATTCAACTCACTAAATTAAGGGCCTAAACATGTTAAAGATATTTTCCTATATTCTAATAATGTCTTTTTGTACCGCAAGTTATGCTCATTGGGATTCAGCTTATTTCAGAAAGGCCAGTGATGGATTTACTAACAAATCAAGATGGATGAGTACGATTAGGGATGATGCTCTACTTTCTGAGGTGGCAATCCCTGGTACGCATGATAGTGCGGCTTACAAAGGTTTTGTCGATAGCGTTGCAACTCAAACTCTTAACTTTGACCAACAACTTGAATATGGAATTCGTATGTTTGATATACGTGTTAGGCATACAAGCGATAGGTTTGCTTTGCATCATGGGATTGTATTTCTTGATGTCATGTTTGGCGATTTTCTTAACTCTGTTGATAGATTTTTGGAAAAGAATCCATCTGAAATAGTTTTATTTAGATTGAAAAAAGAAATGGAACCAAATAAAAACAACACTCGAACTATGAGTGAAACCCTTGAGTATTACATTTCCTTGCATAAGGATAAGTATGTCAGACTGGCATCTTTAAACACAAAATTATCTGAAGTGAGGGGTAAGTTTGTCATATTGAGTGATGGGGGGGAGTTTATGAACTATGGTAATTCCTATTGGCAAGCTAATATACAAGATGAATATCAGCTTAAAACTAACTGGGACTTATACTTGAAGTGGGAGCATGTTAAAAAACAATTAGCTACAGCAATATATGGTAGTTCTCGGACTACATATATTAACTACCTCAGTGGTTCTGGCGGGGCATTTCCATATTTTGTAGCTAGTGGTCACTCATCTTCTGGCACGTCAGCGCCAAGGCTGTCCACGGGACTTACGACACCTGGCTGGAAACGTAGCTATCCTGATTTTCCAAGGGTTTCTTGTTTTATTGGGATTTGTACAATCGCATTTGAAGGTACAAATATCTTGACAAGGGATAAAATTAATCAATACAACAGACAGGGCATTAATAGAACAGTTGGAATCATAATTGCTGATTTCCCAGGAGAATCTTTGATTGCTAGTGTAATCGCTAACAATAAAAATCTTCTAAAATAATATAATTGCGTAAGGTGCATTTATTGATGCCTTGCATATTCCTAAGAAACACATTCTTTTTGGCGGACTCTCATTTCTATAAAGTGTATGTGCTGTCCGAAAGCACAGACAAGCGGTTTGTGTGCTTGGTCGCAACGCAAAAGGAAGCGAAGGCCTTTGTGGTTATATCAACAACTGTATGAGAATTCAGAAGTGTTATTACCTTTTATAGATAAAAATAACTATATTGTTAAGGTCAAACTAGACGCAATTCATCTTGTCTGGTCTGTTATTTGCTTTTTATTTATAGATTATGCGAAATAGTTAAATTATGACATGTGTTACATATTAATCGACGCAAATTATGTATCCTTGATTCTTTAATTCCAGAGGGTGCTCAAATGCGAATGATGAAATTACTGGTATTACTAACGGCGGCTCCCCTATTAAGTTATGCCTCAGATTGGACTGTTCCCGATCTAAATATCGGAAAGGCAAATTTAAACCAGACCGTAATTAAAAAGGACTTGAGTGAAGGGGCTACTCTTTATGAAATAAAAAGAGGGGCGGTAGGGAAGGATGGTTATATTCTTTCTACTGGAATAATAACCCCTCAAACAAAACAAAAATATATAAACGAACTTAAAGCTTTAAACATCCCCTTTGAGGTCAACGCGGCCACGGAAACAGCACCATTAGGCACTCCTCTTGGCCCAATAATTAGAATTAAGGGCTTTAATAACCAAAATGAAGCTAAAGCAAAGGCGGACAAATTACAGGCAAAAGGTCTTGAATTTAGTGTGCGGTATAGCGCACAGGAAGGTATGGAAACAACTGGTCCATTTGATATTAGTATTTTAAAGATTGATTTAAACAGATTTGATGGGAAGATTATTAACGCATTAGCCAAAGATAAAATACAAGGAGCTGAATCTGTTACATCAATGGTTGATAGGAAAAAAGCAATCGCTGGCGTAAATGGCGGATTTTTTGCCTTTGATGATTCAGTTGGTGATTACGGTGCCCCAGCAGGTATATATGTGAATAATGGCGAGTTAATAAGAGAGGCAACAAACAATAGGCCGGTTATTATTTTTGATAATAGTGGTAAAAAAACTCAGGTATTTTTTGGAACTTCAGTGGAAACACAGTCATTTATAACTCAAGGTGATTTTAGTTACCAAATAAATGGAATAAATCGAACGCCTGGAAAGTTATTAAATTGTGGGGGCAATGAAAGCAAGCCAACAGAAAAACCAGTTCATGATTTCGTTTGCAATAATGATAGTGAGATCATCGTTTATAATAGTATGTATGGAAATAATACACCGCAAGTAAGAGCAACTGAAATTATATTAAATAAACGTGGAGATATTGTAAGTTATTCAGATGTAGTAAATACAAAAATAGAAAGTGATAAAAATTATATTCAGTTGACTGGTAACAAGAAGCTGGTATTAAAGGAAGGTTTACCAGTTAAACTAGTTCATAAAGTGTTTGTTGATAATAAAGAATTCACACTAAAACCTGGGATTACAATGATAAGTGCAGGACCCTCTCTTCTTGTGGATGGAAATATTCCTATTGAAATCAGAGCAGCTCAGGGTTGGGAGCCTTACCCTAAAATAAAAGACCTAAACCAAAGTAAGGACGATGATGGATTGTCACTCACTAATGATTCTGAAAATAGAGAGGGATTTTATGAGGGTTGGGTTCTTCGTCGGCACCCTCGGACGGCTATCGGTATCACTAAAGAAAATATTCTATTCATAGCAGTTGTTTATGGAAGAAATCCAACTCATTCAGAAGGTGCAACCATTACGGAAATGGGGCGATTAATGAAGGCCCTCGGTGCTGTAACCGCTATGAATCTTGATGGAGGTGGGTCATCAGTCATGATTGTAGATGGCAAACCAACGGGCACCTTTTCTGATGAAAAAGAAAGGTTAGTTTCGGATGCCATCCTTTTGATTAAAAAAGACTAATCAGTATTATATTGAGTAAAAAAGAAGTGCAGTATAGGCTGCGCTTCTTATGTCCTATTTATTGGTAGATAGTCCTAACCATGACGGAACTGGTCTATGTTTGCCGTCAGGCTGAGATATTAAAGAACACCAAACCCCTGACGTCGAACATGATGACGACGGCCTTGCATCTCCTTTAACTGTAAATGCACTACTATCTATTGCAATTGCGGCGGAACCGCCTCCATCGAGCTCCATAGATTTTGATACGCTTAACCCATAATACAGGTTTTGAAGGTCAATTCTGGTTATCCCATTACGGTAACTCCCACCTTGAAACACATAGATGAGGCTATTATTATCATCCGCGCCAATGCCTATACGGGTTGTTTCTGACGAACCAGAATCTGGATTAGGCTTTGGTGAACCTACACTAAGAGGCAACCCTGTACCTGCAATAGCAAGGAATTGATAGCCGCTATTGCTTAATTCAACAGCATGCTGCTCGATTGCTGGATCAGAAATATCATTACTATAAAAAATTTCGATATTTGAATTTGAATCCATCTTCCAAAACATTGCATCCAGCGGTGCTTTTTTGCCATTATCATCCATGAAGTAGTCGGGGCCAGCAAAATACTTATTGGGTTCGTTGTGAGTGCCTTGCGTTGGCCCATTAGAAATATTATCAAAATAAATACCCAGTGGTGTTGAACATTTATTACTTTTCCAAGTGGCACCATTTAATTGAGGTCGCACATCAAAGTAATTTGCATTAAGTGCAACTAATGGTTTTTCAAGTTTTAACCAAGCTTCATCTGGATTATATAATTCAGCATACTCAAGCGTCCCATCTGATGTGCGGGCGGAAGAAGTCCCTTCGCATCTGGCTGCTTCCCTTTTGTGAGTATCCCCCAGTAAATGAGGTATGATAAATTTCTCATTATTTTTCACTCTAGGTATAATTAATAAACTACCTCTATTCGCAAGAGTATACTTCCCAGGACCTGTACTCATAGGGATTTCGTAGTTTCCACCAAAAATGATATGGCTTGGTTTTCCTGTTTGCAAAGTTTCGTTTTTAGCATCATTAATTAACGACATTACCGCATCATTGGTATAGCCAGGTTTTATGTACCCATCACCAGTGCGAACATTATCGCCTCTAATCTGGAACGAACCAACAGTGCGTCCGCTATTTCTAAATATCACCCAAATTTGCTGTATAATTATTTCATATTCGCCTGACTTTGCAGCAGGATATTCAAACCGCTTAACGTATTCACTTACCTTGCCAACTCCTTCAGTTATTCGCATAATTTCAGTTTGTCCTGTTAGCTTATGCTTTATGTGAACAATGATGTCGATTGAAGTTTTATTATAACTTGCCCCGTTAAATTTAATATTATGTAAATATACATCAACAAATAATGGTCTTATTTCCTTTCGGTCACAAATATCAGTATTAATGTTTAGGGAGACCTTTTTGTTATCGTTATTTCTATTTTCTAATTTATAATACGATCGCCCCCAGCAATTCCAATTTCCCGCGGTTTCTAGACTATAATTTTCTTTAATAATATCAGTATACCCTGAACTGATATTTAACCCTAATATAATTACAATAAAAAAATATTTAAACATGAATTAAACTCCTAATTTATAGTAAATGGTACGGTTTATTTTTAATTAAAAAATAAATTGTATTAACTTTAATGTTAATATCTGAATGTAAAACAATTAGCCAGCAATATTATCCTAAAATTCATTTGTTTCTGATAAGGTATGGGGAATAAATTGAATTACGCAACCTTAAAGGATTGTAATAGTCTAATAAAACTGTAAAGATTTATAGATTATAATTAATCAAAACCTTATAAATATAAGTATGGCTCGGGAATTAAAAGTGATTTTTAGAAAAAGTAAAAAATAAAATATATAAAACTCATGATTGAAGGGGATATAGCAATATACGAGCTAAAAATATCTAGAGTGGGAAAATTTGTTAGGCGTTTAAAAATATAAAGACTAAACCATTTATCGTTTATAAATCATTAGTCTGTAGTCTGTGAAATTCTTATTGTTAAGGGTAGACAATAAAAATGAGGGATTTTAGATGTAGTTACGACGTTAGGCGACTAAGAGTCATCTGAAATGCATGAAAAAACCATCGCCATATTCATAGAGCGTGAACACAATTTTTTATGATATTCATATATTGAATACAGAGAAAAAATATCAGAAAGTTATTTATGGAAATACAGTTATTACTTTTAGATAAAAAGCTAATAAAAAGATGATCGAATTTCGATGTTCATATATACATTGGGATTTATTATTTACAATAAGGTCTATGCGGATAACTTCGATTAAAGATGAAAATTTACCGTGCTGATATTATTCGTACAACAGAATAAATAATATATTGACATGCACTATAAATACATTTATTACTTAAAAGTAAATTATTACTAAAACAGAGGTTAAAAGAGAATAGAATGCAATGGTCAATATGTGAGAGTTAATTTTAGTGGTTCCAATATAGACAATCAAAAAGGAACATATATTATTTCGATTTATTAAAAATGATTAATATGGAAAAAAATTAAAATTTATTCAACTCGGTGCTATATGAAAATATTAAAAACACTTTTTGTGATATTATTTATTACCTATGGGGGCGCCCAGGCTGATGAATTTGTTCCTTCAGGGAGTATGGGATTTACTCAGACTTTTTATGGTAACTCAGGAAAATATAAAACCTCAACATCACATCCATCGCTATTTCTAAACTATAATTTTTCTCCTGAGTGGGGAGTTCAAATTGAATGGGATAGACTTTGGAATACTTACCACTTTTCAGGAAAATCAAAGCAGCAAGATAATAGCTTAAGCCAACCAGTAGGTACATTAAACTATACGTATGGTTACCTTGGAAGCTCCCGGGTCAACTGGTCTTCTGCATTAACGATTGAAAATAGAAATACTTTTAGAGGAATAGATCCTACTTACACTTTTATTAGTACTTCGTTTGATTTTCATGAGTATTTACCAACATCTAAATATATTAATGCCACTCAGTTTGCTATTTCACCAAAGTATATTTATGGCTGGCAATCACGTGATCCTTCAGGACATGTTAATACAAGCGTGTTAAGTATGCTAACTAACTGGACATTACCTGCGAATTTTTCTTTGACCCTAAATGCACATTTATTTCGAGAGTGGTATAACGGTTCAATGATTGTATATGACAAAAGTACGCAATACAGTAATGCTAATTATTTTATGCTATCAGCATGGTTAAATTATAATAGTACTCTTTATCAATTTAATGATAAAGCAGCTCTCGAATTTAATTTTGTTGGTGGCTTTGACCCCTATATTGTATCAAATAAAAAAGCTGGGTGGCATCCGTTTTTAGCCGACAATCTTAGGTATGAATGGCCTGGCCCATCTGCTATGAGTGGTGAATACCGTAGCACTTATACATTATTTGCTTTACCAAAAATAAACTTTAGCTATCAATATGATAAAAAACTTCAACTTTCCACATTTATTCAAGCAAAATACTTTAATCAAGTTTGGGGTAGTACAGAAAAAGATTGGCGATTACAACCACAGATAGGATTCGGTGCAATATATAACTTTTAAATGATAGTTAATTTTTAGGTTTCGATAAGTTTATTACTAAAATATAACCATGATGAGAGTAATATGTTGCGAATAAATTTTATGTGATTTTTATATTTATAAGGTGTGTCATATTATGATTAATTTTTCTAGTAATAAAATGTTATCAATTCCTCTTCTAATTCTTTTTAGTTCTATTACACATGCTAGCCAAAATGTTTTACCTTCATGGAATGACGGAGATACAAAAAATAAAATTATATCTTTTGTAGAAAAAACAACTAAAGAAGGTAGCGTTGATTTCGTTAAGCCGGAAGAACGTATTGCTACATTCGATCAAGATGGTACATTATGGGTTGAGCATCCAATGTACACTCAATTTCTATACATATTTGACCGTATTGAGTATTTAGCTCAAAAAGATAATACATTTAAGAATACAGAGCCTTTTAAAACTATTTTAACTAAAGATCCGAAAAAGATTAGTAAGTTAACGAGTGAACAATTAAATATTATTGCCGCAACAGCATTAACAGGAATGGATGTTGAAACCTACAATTTAGAAGTTGCTAAGTGGTTAGAAAAATCGAAAGACCCTCGTTGGAACAAACTTTATACAGAATTAACGTATTTGCCGATGCGTGAATTACTCGATTACCTCAGAGCTAATGGCTATAAAACTTATATTGTTACTGGTGGAGGTCAAAATTTTGTCCGTGTGTATAGTGATAATGTATATGGAATTCCTCCAGAGCAAGTAATGGGTTCATCCTTTGTAACTAAATATAGCTATAACAAGGCAGGCAAGCCTATATTATTAATTGATCCATCTCTATTAATTAATGACGATTTTGGCGGTAAAGCGAGAGGAATTGAATTATTAATAGGTCGTAAACCAATAATTTCGGTTGGTAACTCAACCGGTGATCGTGAAATGTTAGAATATACAACTTCAGGTAAAGGTTTAAGACTGGGTATGTTAGTACTTCATAATGATGATAAACGTGAGTATGCCTATGGCCCAGCAGAAGGCTTACCAAATACGGAAGTTGGTCGGTTCACCCAAAATTTATATGATGAAGCCCTTGAAAAGGGCTGGGTTATTATTAAAATGAAAGAAGATTGGAAAAAAATATTTTCTTTTGATGAATAGAAAATGGAATTAAGTATAGGTGAAAAATAATTTAATTCATTTTTGATATCAAAATCTGGCCTGTGGCTACAATTATTTTTTTCTAATTGTAGCCACAATATTAAAGCCAAAAAATATATTTTAACTAAATACTAGAGCTAATATAGCTGGAGCGGCATTACTAAAAACAAATTTAACCTGAGATCTGCATAAAAAATTAACTATTGGCTAAGTCCTTGCAATTATGACCGTTCTAGTCAAATTATCTGAACACAACCTGGGTATTAAGTGCAATTATTATCTGCAGCTTAGGTTTATATAAATATTTTATTCAAATTTACGATAGGCTTGTAATACTTACTATGCTCCTGAAAAAAGATAACGTTCATTAATATCTTTAGTTAATTTAGAAAAAATCTCATTGGTTAATTTATCCGTTGAAATTAATGCCATTTCAAAAGCTTGCTTTTGAAAATCAACTAATAATTTATTGGCTTCTTCTGGATTGTTTTTGTAAGTTTTTAAGTATTTGATTTCCATTTCTTTTTGTAGCGTATTTAGTTTGCTTTCCTCATCTCTGTATTCTTTTTGAACAATAGGGGCATATTTATAATAATCCAACATAACAAGTGATTGTAACTTTCTGAATTTCCATTGTGCGGAAATAGAATCTGCTTCTCCTTTAGTTTTTTGTTTAAATGATAAAGGAACATTAGAGTCTGTAATGTTCATAGTGTAAATAGGTATATACATTGATATACTCGGCATTCCATAAGAAATATACTCAACATTAGAGAGGGTATCTGGTAGATTTTTTCTTGTTTGTAAAATATGAGATTCTTCAGTTCTGAAAATAGATATAGGTCTAATTCTTGTATCAGGGATTTTTGTATACGGCTTCCTTCCTATATTTTCATAGGTGTTTCTTAACCCAGCCTTAACGTCATTTAACGTTAATTTATTTTGCGGCGTTTGAAAAACAAGATAATCAGATGGATTAGACAATGTGGTTTTTATGTTTGGACTAAATAATTTTTGCAAAGCATAAACTCTAGGGTAATTGTAATAAGTATCACCATTTTTATTCGTATTATGCTTCACATATGCTTTCTCAAAGTTGAACGCACCATCTTTATCTTTATCATATAATTTATTCTTTATTGCATAACTAATGAGTTCTTTAGAATAAAGATAATTATTTTTATCATCAGTTTTTATATATTGTATCCTACCCTGATTACCAGTAACAAAATATTTATCTTTTGGTAATTTTACTGCGACCCATTGATGGGCACTTCCTGTTTCTAAATACCAAATACTGGTTTTATCTATAAATGCCACACCGAAACCTTCTCCAGCCCCTTTTTCTTCAATTATTTTACCTAAACGTTCAACGCCATCTTTTGCCGTCGTTATATAAGGTAGAATGACATCAACAATGCTATCTTCTGTTATTCCAAAATCAACAAGATAAGGATCGTTTTTTAATGCTTTGTCACTCGCAAAAATAGTTTCTGTTGCCGTCATTCCTACACCGACTTCATTGAATCCCGCAGCCCCCCACGTTAACTTTTCACCATGACTCTGAATTGTGTCACCATCAGAAAACGATGTATACTTAAATGCTTTATTAGGTAATTGATATTGAAATTTATTTTTATTTGCCTTAAAAATTCTATTATTTATAGATTCACTATCATGGACAAGGAACACCTTAGAAAGTACAGGGTCATGATCCTCTGTTCGTGCTATAAATTGTGATTGGTCTGCCGTAGCATCACTACCAACAAGAATAGTTGTGCAAGCATTAGCAGTTGAAAACAATAAAATGGAGCTTGATACGATTGATTGCAATAGTTTAATTTTCATAAAATACCCATATGTAGTTATTCACTCTGAATTTACGTATATTCCTCTATTTTGGATTTATTTTTTTTAGGTAAATCACAAAAATGATTTTTTCCCTATGATTTTTCGGTGCCGATAAAGAACGGTTATGTTAATTTCATATAAACATTGTTGATTTAGCTTAAGAAATGAATACTAATCAGAGACCTCTCGCAGATAAGCTGTCACGATGTAATAGGTAGTACGCCTTTAGATAAATGACTGGTGATTTGCTTGAGTAATTTAACTTTAATCCTGAGTAAAACTTATTTTATATGCTTAAGACTATGATCAGAACAACTTGAAAAGTTTAGCAAATATTTGTGGCTGAATGATTGAAGTGGAATTAATTAAGATTGATGAGATATTTGCCAAGTATAAGTCTTAATCGCTGTTTAAATAAGCACTGAGTTAATGAACTACTCAGTTTATTTATCTTTAGTTTCTTTTTAATTTGGCTTTTTCCCTTTTACTTGCGCCAAAAAATCCAGCCACGCATCTTGTTTAAAGCGAAACGCTTCTATGCATAACATGTTATTAATTTATTTTATGCTTTACATCAGCGGCAATAATTCATTGCCCCCAAACACTATTACGACTTTTTCTACACTAGGAGAGAGGTTTTTCTTATAACTCAACGGACTTGTTGTCTGTCGGTACATTATCACACTAGTGCGGGTAAGATGAATTAAGCTCATTAGCCTTTATTTTATTCATGTGCTTTTTCACTTTTATCAGCAGATTGATTCATTGTCTGTTTTTATACTGCTAATTTTTTGTTAAAAAACAATTGGATATGTTTTTCTTGGTTTTCTAATCGCCACACCTACCTTCGATCATGAATTTCCCTCATGTTGTATTGAAATTAAGTCGCTTTCACTTGCGTATAGGCTCTGGCATAAATGATACCAGACTAATTAATTAACTTATTGACAACATAAAACTGACGAATGTGAAAATCAGTAACTTTTATGAAATAAAGTTTTCATGAAATAAAAATTAACTTGATTGTCATGATTGAATTTGAGGTGGAAAAGTACGATGAGCAACGAATTTACATTTACGATTAAAAGTAGTCTGTTTGACGAAAATTATAATCCCTCTGAAAACACGCGTATAACAACCAATTTTGCTAATTTGGCCAGAGGAAAAAACCGCCAAGAGAATTTACGCAATACCTTATCGATGATCAATAACCGATTCAATTCATTGGTACATTGGGATAACCCTAAAAGCGACCGTTATGCAATCGAACTGGAAATCATCTCTGTAGAGATGAAAATCGCAGGAAATAGTCATGCTTTTCCGGTCATTGAAATACTAAAGACAAATATTATCGATAAAAAAAACAATGAACGTATTGATGGTATTGTCGGTAATAACTTTTCATCTTACGTGCGGGACTATGATTTTAGCGTATTGCTGCTAGAACATAATAAAAACCAAGCAGAATTTAGTATTCCTAATCAGTTTGGTAGTTTGCATGGAAACTTATTTAAATACTTTGTTAACTCTAATGAATACAAAGAAAACTTTAGCAAGTCGCCTGTTATTTGTTTAAGTGTCTCAAATAAAGACACCTACAACCGCACGGGCAATCAGCACCCTATATTAGGCATAGAATATCAGCCAAGTAATGCTTCTTTAACGGAACAATACTTTAAAAAGATGGGATTACAGGTTCGCTATTTTATGCCTACAAATAGTGTTGCACCGTTGGCTTTCTATTTTTCAGGCGATTTATTGAGGGATTACACTAATCTTGAGCTAATTAGCACAATTAGTACTATGGAAACATTCCAGAAAATTTATCGACCTGAAATATACAATGCCAATGCTGTAGCGGGGCAATGCTATCAGCCAAGCTTGAATAATCAGGATTATTCGTTCACAAAAATTGTTTATGACCGAGAAGAACGTAGCCAGTTGGCTATTGAGCAAGGGAAATTCACGGAAGAGAATTTTATTAAACCTTACAAAAATATTCTTGAAAATTGGTCCGCTAACTACGCTATTTAATTAAAAAGGTCATTTACCATGAAATTATTATTACCCACTTCAACAGCAGGCAGTTTACCTAAACCTTCTTGGTTGGCAGAACCAGAGAAACTTTGGTCTCCTTGGAAATTACAGAACGAGGAATTGGTCACAGGAAAACAGGATGCGCTTCGCCTATCCTTAGACGATCAGTTACGTGCAGGGATTGACATTGTGAGTGATGGTGAACAAACACGCCAACACTTCGTGACCACCTTTATTGAGCACCTTAGTGGTGTTGATTTTGAAAGACGTGAAGTGGTCAAAATTCGTGATCGCTATGATGCTAGCGTTCCAACCGTTGTTGGCGCAGTGGCTCGTCAAAAACCCGTGTTTGTAGAAGATGCTAAATTCCTACGTAATCTGACTAATCAACCTATTAAATGGGCGCTACCAGGGCCTATGACGATGATTGATACGTTGTATGATAACTACTATAAAAGTCGTGAAAAGCTTGCTTGGGAATTTGCCAAAATTCTTAATCAAGAAGCCAAAGAGTTAGAGGCCGCTGGCGTGGATATCATTCAGTTTGATGAGCCTGCATTTAATGTCTTTTTTGATGAGGTTAATGATTGGGGCGTCGCAGCTTTAGAAAGGGCTATTGAAGGCCTTAAGTGTGAAACTGCCGTTCATATTTGCTATGGCTATGGTATTAAGGCAAATACAGATTGGAAAAAGACGTTAGGATCAGAGTGGCGCCAGTACGAAGAAGCATTCCCTAAACTGCAATCCTCTAATATTGATATTATTTCTCTGGAATGCCATAACTCCCATGTACCTATGGACTTGTTAGAACTCATTCGCGGTAAAAAAGTGATGGTAGGTGCGATTGATGTTGCCAGCAATACTATCGAAACGCCAGAGGAAGTGGCTGATACATTACGCAAAGCTTTACAATTTGTTGATGCAGATAAGCTTTATCCTTCAACTAACTGTGGAATGGCGCCATTGTCTCGTCAGGTTGCTAATGGCAAGCTGAATGCGTTAAGTGCAGGTGCTGAAATTATCAGAAAAGAGCTTTTAGCGAAATAATCTACTAGTGGATAGAAAAACCTGAACAATGAAATCCGTCAAAAGCCTCTTGTAAATAAGGGGCTTTTTCTGTTTAGCGAAGATAATTATTTTATTAACCAAAAAATAGTAGATTTACCACAATCTTCTATTTCCTTAGTGCTATATCATTAACGATAGTACGAAGCGAGATCTCGCGGCTCTGTCGTAAGTTTGAGTGAGGTACTACGCTGAGTTAGAGACTTAATGACAAAGGTTCATCGAATGCTTGTATTTCAATGTCATCATTTCGTGGGCATTTATAGTTTATAGGTAGTTCATTGGTTGATAAATATAAAGTTTATTTTTAATTTCTATTTAATATAGAGGATTGAACTGGAATTGTTATTTTTAAGTATTATTGTTTAAGTATGAATATGTATAAATTATTTAACGATAAAAAATAACCTGTCTTAGCAAGAGCTTTGAAACGTATAAATAACGGTATTAATACCTATATGAAGTTCTCTAGTAATAGTATGGATACCTTATTACGTATCGATTAATTATTCTCTCTTTAGTGTCAAGTTAGATGTTCATAATTGAGTTGGAAACTTTGGGAGCAGTCTTAATAGCAATAGCTTTCATGATTTTTGCTTACAAGGCGATATTTATAACTGGCTATATTTATCATTTCAATTGGATTATGCTAATAAATACCTTTTTATAATTTAATTTTCCTGTTTTTTAGTTGGCGGTCAATATCATTTACGTTAGTCATTGATTGTTTAAATATCGATCAAGTGTATATTATATGCCGCTAAGATGCTTATTTTTAACATAAAACTCTTTTTTTATTCACTTTATGGGTAAAAATAAAACATTAATTCTTATATGTTAACTAAAGTAATATAAATTTATCATTTTGGTTTTTTTATTTTATATGTATTAATCACTTGTGCTGTTAAATGTTTTTTTTTGATTTTTTATTCTAACGCTCTGGTATTATGCAGACTAAAAAATCTAAGGCATTAATTAACGATGAACACCTTAACTATATAGCTATAATTTTATTTAACTTAACGGACTGGTTTTTTTGTTTAATAATAGCCACTCATTTTACCATTATATTATTAAGGGTTCTTATGTATAAATTAAATAAGATTTTTTTATGTGTTTCTATTATTTTAGGTTACTCATCAATAGCAAATGCAAATATTATTAATACAAATGGAGCAGGGGTTCAAAAAAATCCAAATGGCTCAACAATTGTCAATATTAATAAAGCAAGCGAAAAAGGAGTATCACATAACGTTTATAATGTATTTGATGTAGATAAAAATGGGGTTATTTTAAATAATAGTGCTACCAATTCCAATACCACTTTAAGCGGTAATGTGGCAGGAAATAGCAACTTAAGTTCTGGTTCAGCTAAAGTTATTTTAAATGAAGTTAACTCTAATAGAGCAAGTGCTATTAATGGTATGATTGAAGTCGCTGGAGATAAAGCGCAAGTTATTATCGCCAACCCATCTGGGATCACATGTAATAGCTGCGGTTTTATTAACACTGAGCGTGCAACATTAACTACAGGTAGAATAGTCAATTCTTTTAACGGTGAAATATCTGGATATAATGTAGACAGAGGTACAATTGTTATTAATGGTAGCATGAAATCAGACTCACCTACAGATATCATTTCTCGCTCTGTATCTGTCCGAGGTAAAATTGAAGCAGCTAAACAACTGACGGTTATTGCGGGTAGTAACTTCGTTGATAGAGATAATCAATACACTACGCCAATTAGACCTGCTGGAAGCTCAGCAAAATATGGAATTGATGTTTCATCATTAGGTGGAATGTATTCTGATAAAATCACTTTGATCACTACAGATAGAGGCGTTGGAGTAAGTAATAACGGAAATATATCTGCTAACATTGATGGTCTTTCTTTAACCACCACTGGTCCAGTATTAAATCAAAATGGAAATATAAAATCTAGTGGGGATATTTTAATAGATACCAATTCTACAGTAACTAACTATTCTAATATTATTTCAGATGGAGGTAATATTACTCTAAATACAAAAGCAGATTTATATAACCTAAATGGTAATATTAGTGCAAAAAATAATGTTTAATTAAATTCAAATTATTTGAGTAATGACAATGGAACTATTCAGTCTATAGATGGTAATGTAAACATTGATATTAACAGATTAAATAATTCAGCTCTTTCAAGAAATAATATTAATACTCAAATACCGAAAGGTATTTTAGCTGGAAATGATATTAACATATCCAGCGGACACATAAAGAATTACAATACAGATATTTCCGCAAAAAAAAATATCAATATTAAAGCAACAAACTTAAATAATTATTCTGCTATAATTAAGTCAGGTGAAAAGCTGAACATTGATACTACATCAATAAGTAATTTCACTGGTCTGATTAAGTCAGGTGAAGATATGAACATTGCTACTTCATTAATAAACAATGATTCTATCTCATCTATTGAGAGTAATAATAATCTTACGATTAATGCAGACAGGATTACAAATAGTGGTTCTATTTTATTTAAAAATGGGACTGCAGATATCAATTCAAAAAATATAATTAACTCTTACGGATTTATCCAAGGTGAAACATTAAATTCAATTTCTGATGTATTTAATAATAATTCTGGATATGTTAATACCAGTAACTTAGCCAACATTAATGCTACTAATATCTATAATAATAATAGTGAATCATTCAAAAAGGTGAGTACACGCTTTGGTCTAGTAAACCAATCTGGCGGAATAGAAAGTGTTAATGGTTCAATTAAATTGAGTGGTAGCTATCTTTATAATAATTCAGGTAAAATTGTATCAAGTAAAACCACTCGCGTACCTACTGGTGGGGATATTAATCTATACTTAAATGGAAAAGTACAGAATGATGCAGGTATCATTACATCATCTAAAGATATTAACATTAATACAATAACATTGAGTAACATTTATGGTTCGATTAATGCAGATAATAATGCAAACATTAAATCATCAATCTCTATTAATAATGCGGCAGGAAGAATAAATGCAAATAACAAAAATACAGTTGAGTCACTAAAAATCCAATCATTAAAAAAAGGTGAAATAACAGGGGGAACAGTTGTTATTATAACAGATCGATATGTTAAATAGTATTATATAAATAATAAATAGGAGACCATTAGGTCTCCTCAACTATATTAAAAGTGATGAATATGTTTTTTAGAATACTGTTTTTAACTTTATTTTTTATGCCTGTTTTAGCATGGTGTGATTTAATTACACCAATCGATCAACAAATAACCAATCAAATTAGCCAAGAAAAAAATAGATTTAAAAACACACCATTAGCAACAAGTGACAGGCTTGACAATACATCTGAAAAGGTAAATAACAAATTATCATTACCGATTGAAAAAGAATGTTATCCCCTAAACAGGGTGACTTTATTTTTCGACAAAAAATTTAATCATAAAAAAAAATTTGAGAAGTATGCTGAGCAGGCTATAGGTACTTGCATTGGTGTAAAGGGAATTGAATTTTTAGCTAAGGAGTTACAAGATAACATAATTAAGTCTGGCTATGTTACTTCAAGAGTCAGCATTCCAAAGCAAAATATAAAGGATGGCGAACTAAGGATAGATATTACTTTAGGTATAGTAGGTGAAATTAAATTAGCAGATGAAAGTAATCAGCACTTATTATTATCATCACTCATACCAACAAATAAGCATCAAATTTTTAACTTAAGAGATTTAGAGCAAGGGTTGGAAAACTTAGAAAGATTACCAAATTCTGCAGCAAGTATAGAATTAGCACCAGGAGATGATTTTTCATCTACAGATATTATCATAAAACAAAATCAACCATCATACTTTAATTTTTCAGGTTCTATTAATAATACAGGAAGCAAGCAAACTGGGAAAGAACAGATAAATTTATCTGTTTATGCGAACAACTTGACTTCACTGAATGATACATTATCGTTATCCGCAGGTGAAAATTTAAAAAAACAAGCTCGATATTACTCGAATAACCAAGCTATTTATTATTCTGTCCCTTATAGGTATTGGTTGTTTTCTGCTTATGCGAGTAGAAATGAGTATAAGCAGAAGATTAATGATACGATAATGAGCTACGATTATTACGGGAAAAATAATTATCTTAACTTTACTGTTGATAATGTTTTTTTACGTAGCCAGACCTATAAAGATACTGCGAGTGTTCAGCTCGTGAAACGGAAATCAAGGTATCACCTTGAGGATATATCGATATCATCTCAAGATCGTGATTTAACGAGTATTATCTTTGGATTAAATCATCGACAAAATATAGGAACATCAATTATTGATGCGTCAGTTAACTATAAACGTAATGTTTCATGGTTTGGTGCAAAACCAACTTCGGATATGAAATATGGCGATGTCAGTGAAATGGGGAGAGTACTTACTTTTAATGTGAATGCAATGCTCCCTTTTACATTTGATAATATGGTTATTACATATAACCCACAATTATTTTTTCAATATACTCCAGATAGATTAACCATCCAAGATCAGTTTTCATTAGGTGATAGATGGTCGGTAAGGGGCTTTGATGAAGAATATTCATTAATTGGTGATAAAGGTTTTTTTCTAAGAAATGAATTAAATTTTTATCAAGCTAATAGCTCTGTATATCCTTATCTTGCTCTAGATTATGGACGTATTATAGGTGATACGTACCCCATTGGTTTATATTCAAATGGCCAGTTAGTGGGTACTGCTGTCGGTATTCGAGGAAATATTAATATTTTTAGTTATGACCTTTTTCTCTCTACCCCCTTATATCAACCGAAAGGGTTTGAAACCGATACAGCAAATGTTGGTTTTAATATTCAATGGATATGGTGAGTTTATGGGTCTAACACATTGTATAATGCGTCAATAATAAAGATTATAATAGCCAAGTATATCCGCGCGTAGCTTCGAAATAGCTAAAGGTCGATTAAGATTTTTCAAACCTTAGTTATAAAACCTTAGTTATATAAGTGCACTTAATGGTTAGGAAATAGAATGTAATCAACTAATTTTAAAATATGATCCCTGTAAGTTCAGTTACTGACTTTGGATTGAATATAGATGAAGTCGACAATTTGTGGGTGGGGATTATTCTATAATGACTGAAATCCCTAGTAGATGATACCAACATACTCGCCATTGTGATTATAGAACACGCTGTTACGATGAATATTGAAGGTAGAAAATCAATTTAAAGGTGTTATTGGCTTAAGTTATTTTCTGGGATCTCTGTTCCCAGTTGATTTTTTTTAGTTCGAATATAGGGTATATTAAAAACAATATATTTTTTAAATAGGTAACATGAGCAATGGCTTTGATCCCTAAAAATTATGCGCGGTTGGAAAGTGGCTACCGTGAGAAAGCACTGAAAATTTACCCGTGGGTATGTGGTCGCTGTACCCGGGAGTTTGTATATTCTAATTTGCGTGAACTTACCGTGCACCATATTGATCACGACCATACCAATAACCCCGAAGATGGCAGTAATTGGGAACTGTTATGCTTATTTTGTCATGATCATGAACACTCTAAGTATACGGAAGCTGACCAGTATGGTACCAATGTTGTTGCAGGGGAAGATGCCCAGAAAGATATAGGTGAGGCAACTTATAACCCTTTCGCTGATTTAAAAGCCATGATGAACAAGAAAAAATAATATTTTTATGCCGCTTAACCCATAGAAATGGCCTCAGAAGCAATATAGCAAGGTATTGTCACTTGCTCTTATTATTGTTTCTGAGGCCATTTTTTACCTACAATTTTATTTCTCATATCATTTGAAATTCTTATAGGCTGATTTTTATCAGTTTTTAGCTTAGCCATTCGCGGGTTTACTGATGATCCGCACAAAGTGTTCATGCCATTGTTTGACAAATAATCAAATCGCAGTCAGTATTTAATTCATTCAAATGAATTAAATACTAAAAGAGAGACTTATTATGAATACGACAACAATTCCACGCCCATTTTCGTTTGCTGAAAGAGATAGACGATGGGGAATAGCGAGAAAGATCATGCAATTGAATGATCTCGAAGTCTTAATTGTTTATGGAGATAGGGAGTCAGCTGCGCCTGCACCATTTTGTATCGATCATTATTTTACTAATGACCGCTTAGGCTCTGTTGTCATTTTTCATCAAGACAAAGCGCCGTTAGTTGTCACTTTTGCACCAATGATGGTTGCTGACCATATGCAAGCGCAAATGCGTGGCGATGTGCAATGGATTACACCCGAGCAAATCATTGTGGGGAAAACAGGGCGCAATATTGCTCAAATATTGGTTGATTTAAGCGTGTCAGAAAATGCTAATGTGGGTATTGTTGGGTTAGAACCTTATCCACCATTTTATTTTGATGGAGCAATGCCTTACAACACACTAGCAGGTATCAAAACGCGTTTACCACACCTGAATTTTATTCCTGTTTATAAACAATTTTTCCAGTTAGCATCTGTTAAAAGTGAAGAAGAATTAGCACATGTGAAATATGCGGCGATGATCGGCGAAGCGATGAGTGAAGCGATGCGAGCAACAGCGGTTGTAGGCCATTCAGAAGCCGATATTGCCGCGGCAGTGACGGCAAAATGTTTATCAATGGGCGGTTTTACCGCTGAAATATTAATGGGTTCGGGGCCTGAATACATTGGTTGGGGGCAGCCTGCTTGGCAATATCGTTCACAATTACCTCGGAAAATCCAGCAAGGTGATATTGTATTGACTGAAATATTTGCATTGTATGGAATGTATGAAACCCAGCACCAAGCAGCTGTTGCAGTAGGCAAAATTCATCCAAACTTAGAAAAGGCGGCTGCGGTCGCCCGTGAATGTTATGAAATTGGAGTGGAAAACCTAAAAGAGGGTGTGACCTTCGGAGAAGTGGTGGACAAAATGGAGCAACCACTTTTAAAATCAAAAGGATGGCACGTACATCCACTGATCCATAGCATCAACCCTTATGGGCCAATTGGCTTTGGAACAGCCCCTGGTATTGAATCGCTACCGATTGCACAAAAGTACCGCCAATTAGAGCGCTTACCCAATCCAGGGCGTGAATTAGTACTAAAAGCGGGAATGACGTTTGCATTTGAGCCAAATTGTGCATTTGGTTACCACTTGTGCAACCTTGGTGGAACGGTTGTTGTTGGGAAAGAACAAGGTATTGAGTTGAATCATAATTCAACTTATCTTATGCGTTCGGATAGTTAATGAATGGAATAACAGCGGATGATGACTGAAACCAATAAAAATACGCTTTCTTCGGAATCAACCAAAGAAAAGTTAATCAATGAAGGGATAAAACAATTTGCCCTTTATGGGATTAATGGTGTAAGAACTCGACAACTTGCTGAAAATGCAGGGGTTAACCAGTCCGCTATTCCTTATCATATGGGAGGGAAGTTAGGGGTTTATACCGCTGTTATTCAAAAAATTGCCACTGACTTATCCCAAGCTAGCCAAGTTCAGGCATTTGATTCATTACTTTCAAATGCGGTGCAGCAGAGCCCTGTTGATATTGAGAAAATAAGTCAGTTAGTCACGTTGTTAATTCGAGGGTTAGGTAACGCATTGTTATTACCTGAGCATGAGTATTACTCGGTACTGATCTTACGTGAGCAATTAGAACCGACAGAAAATTACGATGTGATTTACCGTGATTTTATCGAACCGTTTCATATTCGTTTATCACAGGTGATCCAATTAGCTAATTCACTTGCTGAGCAGAGTGCGATTATTCGTGCTCATGTATTAATTGGGCAAGTTTTAGGGTTTGTTGTTGCGCGAAAACCATTATTAAAGCGCTTAAAGCGAGAAAAAATAGATAACGCATTGTTAGAGCAAATCTTACAGGAAATTTGCTCTATGGCAAACAATGCGTTAATTAACGCTAGATAATGCTTAATGAATATCCTGATGGCTGCGGTAAATCAATGATAATTCTGGATGTGACCACAAACTCGCCGGAGTGACCGTTGTCCGTTCCCATGGGATTTGGCCAACAAACCACAATTTCCAAAAATTGAGTTTAGCATTCGGATTTTTAGTTAATAATTCTTCAAAAGTTTCAATTTTTCCAATGCGTATAGATAAAGCGGATTGGTAAATATCAAATACAAACTTTGAACAAAATTGACGAGAAGAATCATACTTAAAGCCAGTATGGTAGAACTTATTTAAGCGAGGAGGAACCTCCGCAACCAATGCATCCTTTTGTTCTTGGCTTAGTGATTGTGACAGGCGGCGTACGCTGTAGCGTTTATCTGATGAGCGCTCAATAAAGCGAGATAGTGTTGTCGTTGTTGAAAGTGGAACACGGCTTTCGGCAATTAAGTAGTCATTACCATCATGGCCGATAATCATACCAACATGGTTACTCCAACATAGTGATGCCGAGGCTATTTGGCGAAATAGCTCTGTACCAATACTGGTAAAAACAATATCCCCAACTTCGAATTCATATGGATAATTTATTTTAGTCATTAATAGCACCCCAATCGAAATAGTCCTTTAAGATACAGTTATAAAGGTTGGGGAAAATCTCGCTATCAGATAAAAGCTGAAAATAGTCTTTGTTTAACTTGGGTATATATTGCAGAGCTTTTCGCTCAGTAATTTTATGTTATCAACAATGTCGTTTTCGCAATGGGCTGCATAACCAAATAAGATCGCATTATGGTTTTGGTTTTGTATACAGTAACGTGATAAAGGTTGGGCACCAAAGCCTAGAGAACGGCACTGTTCGAGTATCAAATTAATATCATAGCCTGCTTTGATCCAGCAAACCGTATGAATACCTGAATCTGTCATTTGCACATTAAATATGTGTGAAAGAGAATGGTTAATGGCATTAAAGAAGGTATTTTGTCGATCATGGCATATTTTACGAATTTTTCGTACATGGCGTGCATAGTGTCCTTCTTGAATAAATTGAGCTAAAGCGGCTTGCTCCAAATAACCACAATGACTGTCACTGTAGTACTTCATCATGGTAAAGGCTTCACTGAGAATTTCTGGCACAATTAAAAAGCCTAACCGAAAACCGGGGTACATCATTTTAGAAAATGTGCCTGCATAAATAACACGTTGGTGATTGTCTAGCCCTTGTAGCGCTTGAATGGGTTTAGATAAAAAACGAAATTCACTGTTGTAATCATCTTCAAAAATCCATGCATTATTTTGCTGTGCCCAATCTAGCAGTGCTAAACGACGAGGCAAACTCAGCGTGGTGCCAAGAGGGAATTGATGGGAAGGCGTTGCATAAATTAACTTTGCTGTTCCATAGTGGGTTGCGCCATAAGTGATATCCATACCTTCTTGGTCTGATGGAATTGGCGAAATTTCTGCACCCGCCGCAGTGAGTATTGCTCGGGCACTATCATAACTGGGATCATCTAACCAAACGTTATCACCTTGCTTTAACAACACTTTAGCAACTAAGTTAATCGCCTGTTGAGTACCATTTACGATAATAATTTGCTTTTCATTACAGTGAACCCCTCGTGTAGAACGAACATAGTCAACCAGCAACTTCTTTAAAGGTAAATAGCCATCAGGATGATTAAAATTAGGAATGGCTTGTTTTGACCTACGCCATACTCGGCCTAATAAACGCCCCCAAAGTTCATGGGGAAATTGGTCAACACAACCAATGCCAATATTGAACATTTGCCGTTTATTAGTATTGGGGCGAGATTTGTCCCATAGCGCCGAAAGTGTGGCAACCAAAGGGTTCAGATTTAGTGTGCTGTATTGAGGTTGGCTGATAGTTTGGCTATGACTAATGGTACGAATCAGTTCATCAGGAATATTGGCACAAACATAAGTTCCTGAGCCTTTTTTGGTATAAAGATAACCTTCATCAATTAATCTCTCAAACCCTGCAATTACTGAGTTTCTTGAAATAGACATCATTTCAGCCAGTGCTCGCGTTGAAGGTAGTTTAATCCCTGTACTTATACGTCCATCTAAAATCGCATTGCGAATTGTGTGGTAAACATTCTCTTTTATGTAGCCATCCTCAAGTAAAAGTAGAGGAAAGGGAGCTTGTTGTTTACATCGCATAAAGTGGACCTTAATTAAATAACAAAAGTGTATCTTATATAGCACCAGAATGGCTTGTACTATACCCCCATTATGTAATATGTCTACAAATGGAAGGGTTATTATGAATAAAACCACATTGCCAGTTACCGTTGAATTTGTTGCACCAGAACATTATCCGCAATGGCTAGTTTATTGGCTAGAGTACCAAAAATTTTATCAAGTTAATTTGAGTGAAGAAATCACTTTAAAAGCATGGGAACGTTTTTTTGACACGAATGAACCCATGTATTGTGCGGTGGCCATTGAAGATGGCAAGGTGGTTGGTTTTGTAAACTATTTATATCATCGTTCAACATGGGCTGAAAATGATTTTTGTTATTTAGAAGACTTATACGTCACGCCGGAAATGAGAGGGCGTCATGTAGGAAAACAATTGATTGAGTTTGTGCATCAGCAAGCTAAAGAAAAACAGTGTGGCCGTCTTTATTGGCACACGCAAGAAACTAACTTACGAGGTCAAAAACTGTATAACTGGGTAGCCGAAAAACCGGGAGTTATCGAATATAGAATGCCGTTGTAATTAATCGCAGTAGCATATCCTACATTTCAGTGAATAATTTGCTGGCCCGTTGTTGGCAACAACGGGTTTTTGTGGCTTATCGGATAAACTGTATATTTAGGCTAGCTGTGTTCGGACTTCCATTAATGCGAAGCCTAGCAAGTTTAATCCTTTCCATGTTAATGGATTTTCAATATTTTCAGCATCTTCTGCCAAACCTATCCCCCAAATTTTATCGACAGGGCTGGCCTCCACTAATACGCGTTCATTGGTTGAAAGTAAAAACTGCTTTAGTACTTCATTTTGCGAAAACTTTGCCATATTGGCTGCAACAACGATAGCAAAGCGATTAGCGTCCCAAATTTCCTGATTAAAGCCACGAACTTCTCGACCAAATGCTTTTGCCGCTCCTGGATTAGGGGCATGAATAATTTTTTCTCGGGTTTCGATATCACCAAATAAATGGGCTTTTTCAGCCATCATAAAATGTTCGGCGCTGGCAAAACGGTGTCCATCAACAATAAATGGAGAAGGGTACCATTGGCTAAAGCAGCTTTTGGTAATGTGGTTTTGTTTGGTTTGATGGCCCCAGAAAAAAACATATTTAAATTTTTTTCCTGAACGGTATTGTTTACAAAGGCTTTTAATATCCATAAGTTAGATTTTATTTGATCATAATATTCTTAGCTTATAGGCAATTAATTAGGATAGCTATCGGAAAAAGCCTGCTTAATGGTGATAAGCAGGCGATAGAGTTATAAAACTTTGCTTAAGAACTCAGCGGTGCGAGGGTTTTTCGGGGCAGTGAAAATTTGTTCTGGTGTGCCTTGTTCTTGAATGATCCCTTGGTCGATAAACAATACTCGATCAGCAACCTCACGAGCAAAGCCCATTTCATGGGTCACAATTACCATGGTCATCCCCTCGGTTGCTAGGGTTTTCATGACAGCAAGCACCTCTCCAACTAATTCAGGGTCGAGAGCTGAAGTTGGCTCATCAAATAATAAAATGGACGGTTGCATGGCTAAGGCGCGCGCGATAGCGACTCGTTGCTGTTGACCACCAGATAAACTGGCAGGCCATGCATCAATTTTGTCTAATAAGCCCACTTTAATCAGTAATTGTTCAGCTTGCTTAAGTGCCTGATCTTTTTTGAGCCCTTTAACCAAAGTCGGTGCCATCATTAAATTTTCCAGCACTGTCATATGGGGAAATAAGTTAAAGCGTTGAAAAACCATGCCAACATTTTCACGCATTTTGTTTAAATCAGTTTTAGGATCGTGGACATCAAAACCATTTACTTTGATTTCACCGCCATCAGGACGTTCCAGTGCATTTAAACAACGTAAAAAAGTGCTTTTCCCTGATCCCGAAGGGCCAATAATACAGATAACTTCTTGTGGTTGTACTTCACAAGAAATGCCCCTTAATACATGAGTTTCACCAAATTTTTTTTGTAGATCATTAACGTAAATCACTTCTGCCCAACCTTCTTTCCATATATTGCACTAGCTGAGCAAGTATAAATGTCAGCATCCAATAAATTACCGATATTGTTAAGTACGGTTCCCAATAGGTTGCATAAGCGCCAGACACGGTTCTTGCTGCATAAGCGAGATCGGCTAAACCAATAGCAGACGCTAAAGAGGAGTCTTTCACAATCGCAATAGCATTGTTACCAAGAGGCGGAAGAATGCGGCGGAAAGCTTGCGGTAAAATTACTTTTCGCATGGTTTTAGCCCAGCTCATACCTAAGGCTCGGGACGCTTCCATTTGTCCTTTATCAATGGATTGAATACCTGCACGGAATATTTCCGAAACATAAGCGCCTGAATTCAAAGTAATAGCGATGACGCATGATAAAAACGCACCATAATCAGAGCGTAACATACGCGCCGTATCGACTGACATAAGCCCTGAAGTCACGAATAACCCATCTCGAGGGTTGATAAAAAGTGGAACTAATGCAAAGTGGACAACCATTATTTGTACGAATAGTGGAGTTCCGCGAAAAGCACTGACATAAAAACGAACAGGCCATTGGACAAAGTAATGTAAAATGGGTTTCCATATGCCTTGTTCAGCTTTGGCTGTTCTGCCTAAGCCTAACGTTAACCCCCATAAAGAGCCTAAAATAACGCATATGATGGTTGCCTTTATGGTCATCAGCGCGCCTTCAGCAAACAGCGGGGCGTATTCTTCAATTATTTCCCAACGAAAAGCAGACATCTTAATTATTCACCCTGATTTAAAACGAGAAAAAGCCATCCAAAGATGGCTTTAAAATGCAAAGAATTATTGTTTTGGTAATTGAGGTACATTTTCATCAAACCATTTTTGGTAGATTTTATTGTAGGTTCCATTTTCAATAATTTTATCCAAACCATTATTGATTTTTTGTTGTAACTCGCTATTTCCTTTTGCCACAGCGATACCGAAATATTGTTTTTCAAAATGGTTATCGTAAATCAGTTTAAATTTTTTCTCTGGATGAGTTTTGATGTAATACTTGATAACGCCAACGTCACCGACTGCGGCATCAATACCATCTTCATACAGTTCTTGTAATAATAATGGCGTATTGTCAAAACGTTTGATAGATGTACTGTTCTTACCAATAATTTCAGAGACAACAATATCACCGGTACTGGAGTTAACGACACCGACATTCAGACTTTTTAAGCTGTTTAAATCGGTGACATTTGATGTTTCACTAATAACAATGGCTTGTTCAGCAGGGAAGTACGGGTTAGAAAAATCGACCATATTTTTACGTTTATCTGTGATGGTGATACCAGAGATTAAAATATCTCTATCACCAGAGGATAATGTGGCAAAAATACCCTCCCAAGGCGTATTGACTAATTTAACGTCAAAACCCTCAGCATCT
The DNA here is from genome assembly GCF_050487165.1 of Providencia sp. Me31A. Taxonomy (NCBI): domain Bacteria; kingdom Pseudomonadati; phylum Pseudomonadota; class Gammaproteobacteria; order Enterobacterales; family Morganellaceae; genus Providencia; species Providencia sp. Me31A. The sequence goes on along the minus strand of NZ_JBKQGZ010000003.1, from coordinate 160,015 downwards.
GCGACCGCTTTAATAATATCAATATCGAAGCCTTCAAGTTGTTTTTGGCTATTTTCAAACTCGAATGGGCGGTAAGTTCCGCCAGCCCCAACGGTGTAACTTTCTTTTGCGTAAACGTTCCCTGCGAAAGCAGCGAGTGTCAAGCAACCCGCAAAAATTAATTTCTTAAACATATCTACAGCCTCTTTATTTATGCATTTATAATGAATAAAAATACATAAAATCAAGGTTTCAGGCAAATAGTATTTGTTGCTTTATAGTAAAAAATTTGAGTTTATAAAAAAGTAGAGGAAAAAATACTATTAAATGAGAGAGTTCAATCAAAAATTGTGAGAATGAGAATATGATAAGTGTGAGGGATTTCTAGTTTTTGTTCATAAATAATATTGTATTTTTTCAAACAATGAATAGCGCTTTTTTTACCTAACGGTTACATTAATTTAACGTTAGATTGTTGGTTAGTTTAGCTAATTGATTGAATAAATTAAATTAAAATGGAAAAAATTTTATTGGTACTTTGGCCTCTATTTGCCTTGATTGCAATGGGCTTTGTGTTACGCCGTACATCTTTATTTTCCACCGATTTCTGGCCCAGTGCGGAAAAGCTTAACTATTTTATTTTGTTCCCCGCACTATTGATTAATAGTTTGGCTCATGCACCATTAGATAATCCTAAATTATCATTTCTTGCTGGTGCAATATTCTGTGTATTAGGGGGAAGTTCAATCCTCATATTGTTAAGTAAATATTTATTCAAAATAACGACTCCTCGGTTTGGGGCATATATTCAAGGGATTACCCGCTTTAATACCTACTTAGGTTTGGCAATCATTGCTGACTTATTTGGCAAAGAAGGGATTGCTATTGCTGCGGTCATTATGGCGATTTTAGTGCCTAGCTGTAATGTCATTGCGGTGTTTTCGTTAACATCAGATAAAAAAATTTCCTTGAAACAAATACTATTACCGATCATTAAAAACCCATTAATTATTTCTTGTTTGGTTGGCATAGTGTTGAATCTATCACCTATTGGATTACCGTTTGGTTCAGAACAACTATTGAAGTTATTATCCGCAGCCAGTTTACCATTGGGTTTAATATGCATTGGTGCCGCTTTACAAACGGCGACTTTAAGAAAAGAGTTTCAACCCTTGATAGTATCAGCGCTTATCCGTTTGCTTGTGATGCCATTACTCGCTGCATCGGTTGCACATCTATTCTTATTGCCGGCATTAGAAACAATATTATTAGTCATCTTTTTTGCTATTCCAACCGCCCCAACGGCGTATATTTTAACTCGACAATTAAATGGCGATAGTCAACTAATGGCAGGTATTATCACGTTACAAACGGTACTTGCCGTTTTTACTTTGCCATTGGTTTTAGCGCTAGTGATGTAGTAAACACGATATATTTTGCAACCTTACCCTGCATACACTATGTTATCGAAAGATTATGCCAGTTGAATTTGATAAGGAGCCGCGTGTGTCTTTGGAAAAGTGTCAGCAGTATGAAAACTTATCTATTGAAGGTGTATTAGATAAACTTTCGTTGTTATATACCAATGCAATTGGTTCATTAAGAGATGCAATTGCTATTTATGTCAAGGAAGGACGTATACCAGATATCGTTGATAGGAAAAAAGGGTTATTTGCTTATCCTGAGTTATGTGTAACATGGCAAGGTAAAGTTGATCAATGTGAAAAAACACGTGTTTATGCACGCTTTGTGAAAAAAGGGGATTACACCATCACGGTGACCCAACCTGAATTGTTTCGTGCTTATTTAGTGGATCAACTTTCCATTTTACAGCAGGACTATGATGTATCTTTTGCAGTTCGCCCATCCCAAATAGAAATTCCTTATCCATTTGTTATTGATGGCTCAGATCTTGTACTTGACCGCAGTATAAGCAGCAGTTTAGCTGCTCATTTTCCAATTACAGACTTATCACATATTAGTGATGATATTACTGACGGCTTATATCAACTCACTGATACAATGCCATTATCCCATTTTGATGCGTTGCGAGTCGATTTTTCTTTAGCGCGTTTGAAGCATTATACAGGAACACCGCCTGAACATGTTCAGCCTTATATTTTATTTACCAATTATAACCGTTATGTTGATGAGTTTGTCAGTTGGGCATGTGAGCAAATACGCGATCCTGAAAGTCGCTATATTGCATTGTCTTGTGTTGGACATAATTATCTTACGGAAGAAAATGCCGACCCATTGATTGCCATTTCTGATTTGACGTGGAAAAGATTTCAAATGCCTGCATATCATCTGATTGCAAAAGATGGTGCGGGAATTACACTTGTTAACATTGGTGTAGGGCCGTCAAATGCCAAAAATATTTGTGACCATTTAGCGGTATTAAGGCCGCATACATGGCTGATGATTGGGCATTGTGGGGGACTACGTGAAAGCCAAAAAATAGGGGACTATGTCCTTGCGCATGCTTATTTACGCGATGACCATATATTAGACGATGTATTACCCCCTGATATTCCTATTCCAAGTATTGCGGAGGTACAGCGTGCTTTATATGACGCAACAAAACAAGTGAGCAACATGCCTGGCGAGTTAGTTAAACAACGTTTACGTACAGGCACTGTGGTTACGACCGATGATAGAAATTGGGAATTACGCTTTTTTACTACCGCAAGACGTTTTAGTTTAAGCCGTGCCGTCGCGGTTGATATGGAAAGTGCCACTATTGCTGCTCAAGGTTATCGTTTCCGTGTTCCTTACGGCACGCTTTTATGTGTGTCAGACAAGCCTTTGCATGGTGAAATTAAATTACCCGGTCAGGCGAATAGTTTCTATGAAGGCGCTATCTCTGAACACCTACAGATAGGCATTCGAGCGATTGATCTACTCAGGCAAGAAGGCGATAAACTCCATTCTAGGAAGTTAAGAACTTTCGATGAACCTCCATTTAGATAGCAAGGAGATGCAGTTTATGAACTTGATCCCGGAAATTGAGACTCAAAGGCTTATTTTATCAAAGCATAAGGTTGAGGATTTTCCCGCATTAACTCAGTTATGGGCTGCGGAGTCAATGGTACGCTATATAGGAGGTATTCCATCTACGGAGCGCGAGTCTTGGATGAGAATGCTCGCGTATGGGGGATTATGGCCATTATTGGGCTTTGGTTATTGGGCTGTTCGTGAAAAGGATACTAGGAAATATGTCGGTGACTTAGGCTTTGCCGATTTTCACCGTATGGTTGAACCTAAAGTGACAGGCATTCCTGAAGCGGGTTGGGTGATATCTCCAGAATTTCAAGGTAAAGGTTATGCAACAGAAGCGATGCAGGCGGCCTTAGTGTGGTTAAAAGGGCAAAATAAGTATAGGCAAACGATTTGTTTTATTGAACCTCGAAATACGGCATCTATACGTGTGGCAGAAAAAGTGGGATACATTATTGATCGTGAGATTTTTATGAATGGCAGCATTATGGTGTTGTTGCGCCAAAATCTAGACGTGATATAAGGATTGCATATTATATTTGATAATAATTTTTGCGGTTCAAAGAATTACTCATTTCGTGTATCTCGCTGAAATCACATCAGATATAGAAAAAATAGCGCACGATTATCCCATTCTTGGTAATAATGAATTTCATTTTCAGGCATAGAATGGGATTGCTAAACTTATTACACTCCTAGAATTGCAGTCACGATTTTAGGAAACTTATGATTACCCATTTTCTTGCATTTGAAAAACCGATTGTTGAGCTGAATGAAAAAATCGCCGCATTGGTGTCTTTTAAACAAAGCGGACACCCTTCTGAAATAAAACTCGAAGAAGAAATTAAATTACTCGAAAGAAAGAGCCTCTCCTTAACGAAAACTATTTTTTTCTCTCTGGGGGCATGGGAAATTGTTCAGTTAGCAAGGCATCCATTAAGGCCTTATCCCCTTGATTATATTCCTTTAATTTTTACAGAGTTTCAAGAGTTAGCAGGTGATCGTGCATTTGCTGATGATAAAGCGCTGGTGGGGGGACTGGCTCGATTAGATGGTCGGCCGGTGATGGTTCTTGGGCAGCAAAAAGGACGAACGACCAAAGAAAAGGTGATGCGTAATTTTGGTATGCCATCGCCTGAAGGATATCGCAAAGCACTGCGTTTAATGAAAATGGCTGAGCGTTTTGGTTTACCGGTTATCATTTTTATTGATTCTGCGGGGGCATACCCTGGCGTAGGTGCGGAAGAACGGGGACAAGCCGAGGCCATTGCACGCAACATCATGGAAATGTCCCGATTAAAAACGCCAATTATTTGTGTTATTACTGGAGAAGGTTGTTCTGGCGGGGCTTTAGGCATTGGTGTTGGTGACAGAATAAATATGCTGGAATACAGCACTTACGCTGCAATATCACCAGAAGGTTGTGCATCTATTTTGTGGAAGGATTCTCAAAAAGCTCAAATAGCGGCAGAAGTAATGGGAATGACGGCATCTAGGTTAAAAGAGTTAGGCATTATCGATACGATTATTCCTGAACCGTTAGGTGGTGCACATCGTGATTATCAGTTAGCCGCTCAGCAATTAAAACAACAAATATTAAAAGATTTAACTGAATTAACTCAATTAGATATAGAGTCGTTATTGACTGAACGCTATCAAAAAATAATGGATTTTGGTTACTGCTAATGATATTAGTGCAGGTCAACAGATGATGAGCGTTGAGGACATATGCCAGTTGACCTGAATTTATTAAAAATTTTTATTGCTGTGGCGACACAAGGGAATTTTGTGAAGGCAGCTAAACAACTTTCCATACCCACATCTAATGTTAGCCGTTATATCAAACAGTTAGAGCAGCAACTCAACAGCCAATTAATTGAACGAACAACGCGACAAATGCGTTTAACTGAGGCGGGGAATATTTTATTTGAGCAAAGCCAAAAATGGGTTACAGAGCTGGAGCAACTCGTCCAACAACTGTGCTTTCCTCAAGCACTTACAGGGACTTTACGCCTGACAATTCCAAGTGAATCAGGTAGCTTATTACTAGCAGACTTATTGGCTAAATTTGCCTTACTTCACCCGCAGCTGAGCATTCATTGTGATACTCAATTAATGCCTCAAGATATCATTGCTAATGATATCGATTTGTTACTTACTTTTCACCGTGGTCACCTCAACGATAGCAGTTATCACTCGCGATTAATCAAATCATGGAAAAGTGCGGTTGTTGCATCACCAGAACTTATTGAAAAAGTAGGGAAACCCATCAAAATAAATGACTTATCTAATTTACCCTGTATTTCCAGTTTGAGCGCACTACAGGGGCAACCTTGGATATTTATCGACTCAAAGGGTAAGCAACAAAAAGTGGTGATAAATAGTACGTATCGAGTCAATAGCGGAATGCTTGCTCATGCTGCTGCCATAAATGGTGTTGGGTATGCGATTTTATCTCTAGAGGCTTGCTATGAGCAAATACAACAAGGAAAGCTTGAGTTAATTGAATTTGATGATGTAGAGCCTGCACCGATTGAGCTTCGTGCCGTTTATGCTAGTCGTAGTACATTATCACCGAAATTAGACGTATTTTTAAGTTTTTTACGACAGAATATTTAGATGAGAGATCACCGATTAAATCGTGGGTCAAAATGAAAGTCGAGAGGTTTAACGGTATTTAGTGTTTTTTGAAATTGCGGGTGTAATGGGTTAATGATGGCATTGTATTCGTAAGGAATAATGCATGAGGGAATGATTAACGCCAAACTATCTTGATTATTTAACCACGCTGTTCCGATATCCATGGTTGAGGTTGGAGCGGGATCGCGCTGCCAATCACGGGGTAGATGCTCAACGGATAATTTCATCACATACCTATCATTGATATCGATAGAAAGTAGGGTGAAATTATTGAGCAAAGTATCTTGATTTACATGTACGAGAATTTCTAATGCCGCCAATGAAATACTAGTGGATGTATATATGGCAGGTGTCCCTTTATGGTTCCAACGTCCACCATATAATCTAGCGCCTTGCCCTGACCATGCATCATGAGCAAAATCAGATTTAATCAGCCGATATAACATCATGAGAAAACACCATGTTCAATTCGCCCGATTAAGTCAATAACTTCTAAAGCACCACTTTCAGTAGCAATTAAATCAATTGGACGGATATGCCCAAGGCCTTTAACTGGGTGATTCAACCAGTCACTTGCCATTGATTTATTGCCATTAAATAAGCGCACTGCCGCATCAAAAACACGGACTAATCGTGCAATTTTTTCGCTTTCGTCGGCATTAAGGGGTTGCCCTGCATTTTTGCGTCTTGCGACATTACGTTCATTAATACCTGAAATTCTGAGTAATTCTGATTTACTTAGCCCTGACCATTCTTGAATGTTATCTAAAACAGTGACAGAGAGCCCTTGACGCAAAAAATGAGTAAGTTCGATACCACGTTCTGCGGGGAGCCCTGCAAAACGCCATAAAGGCTTAAATGGTGGCGTAGTAGGTTGGACAGGGACTGCGGGGATGGGGATATAGTTTCTCATTTGACACCTCCTGACAATTGTCCTTTTCATTATAGACAATTGTCGGCCAGGTGTAAAATGAAAGGCTAACAAACACTCAAAATTAAGAGTTATTTATCACCACGAATACGCGTGGTCAGGCCCTTTAGGAAATAGCGCAGTAGTTGGTCGCCGCATTCACGGTAATTTTTGTGCCCAGGTTTACGGAATATAGCATTGAGTTCGGGCTTTGAAACACGAAAGTCAGCCAGTTGGTAAATATCAATCATATCCGTATCTTTGAGCTCAAATGCAACACGTAATTTTTTAAGGATAATATTATTATTGAGTCGGTTTTCAACTTCAGGCGCAGGGTGGTTTTCATCTTTACCACGGCGATGATAGATTAAACCATTCAAGAAATGACCCATAACATTATCGTTACATTCTACATATTCAGGTTCACTATCTTTTTTTAACCAACAAGTCATCTCTTCTTTTGTCACTGTTAAATCAGCCAGTTTTACGATTTTAACCATTTGAGCGTCGCTCAAATCCAACATATAGCGAACACTACGTAAAACATAATTATTTAGCATAATTGTGTGTTATCCATTATCTACAAAATTAATTAGAGCGGTGGCATAGCCAGCACCAATGATTATCGTGACGAAGTTGACAAGATAATACTGAAATGAAACCTATGAAGGTGAAGTGCGACATTATGAGGGAAATACCAGATAAAACAAGAAGTCGTCGGGTTGTTTTATCTGGTATGGGGCATTTAACCCATGAAATAAATCAAGGAATAAAAGAAAATTAGAGTAAGGCCAACGGTCAATAACATATTTTTGAGAATGGATGCGATAACGACGCAAAAAAGTGCTCCCCATAAATATGGGTTATCAGGGAAACTTCTAAGTTCATGATTTTCTAATAATATGACAGGCGCACAGATGGCCGTTAATAAGCAGGGAGCTGAATAACTGAGAGCTTGTCGAACAACAAGAGGTAATCGGATGGGTAATTGTGGTATCAAGAAAATATACCGTAAAGTAAAAACGATAGCCGTGAGTGAAATAATCAAAAACCAGATCATTTTTCCTCCTTTAATAAGCGAGAAACGCCTACTGAGACAAACATCCCACCGACTCCTGCAATGACGATAGCGCTGCTAATGGAATACATAGACAGGGTGATTGCGGCGACTAATGAAAAAATCACACCGCAAAGTGTGCTTATTTTTTTTGTTAACGGAACGACAATGGCGAGTAATGTTGCAACAACTGAAAAATCAAGGTGTAAGCGGCTTAAGTCGCCTACAATATTAGCCATAGCAATACCGCAAAGGCTCGTTATCAACCAAACAAGGTAGAAACTAAATCCAGCACCGAACAAATAGGGAAAACTTAGCGGTTGGCGTTTTGCGGCACTAATGGCAAAGAGTTCATCAGTTAATAAAAAACCAATACTTAGCCGCTGTGGTGTCGTAAAGTCTTTCACGTGTGGGCGCATAGTTAACCCATACAATAAGTGTTGTGACGTAATGAAGAAAACTGAAATGACGATCGTGATATAGCCCGCCCCTGAGTTTAGTAGCCCTAAAGTTACAAGCTGCCCAGCTCCTGCGAATACCATGGCGGACATGGCGACACTTTGCCAAAAGTCGAGTCCAGTTTCGATAGCCATAGAGCCAGCTAAAATTCCCCAAGGAATAACGGCAAGGTTAAGTGGTGCAGTATGAACGGCACCATTGACCATCGCTTTTTGCCATGATTGGTGTTGTTGAGAATACATGTTGATATATACCTATTGAATAAGTTATTAATTATAAAAATATGATTTATCTTAAAGAGTTAGAACCACAGAGATGACCTGCTGAACATTTCAAGATTACTGAAATCTTGTAAATGAAAATTAGTAGCACTTTCCATAATATCCCTAAATATTCAAAAAAAACTATTGAGTTGACGTATGGACTTCAAAGCGCAGTCTAACGAATAAAATAACAGTGGCGAAAATCGTATTGATTATTTGGTTGTTATTACCCGTTAAATTTTAGCAATAAGTATTTTAAGAAGGAGACTTCTAAAAGACTTCGCATTTATCGACAACGTATTTTTATCTCATATCGGTTTTTATGTTATATCGCGAAATACCAAACAAATCACTAGTAGCAATTAACACTCTATTTTGGTTTTTAATTCTGATATTTTTTATAAAATAAGGATAAATATATACTGAAAAACATGTTTTCAGCATGCAACTAAATGAACATTGCAAAGTGGCGTTATGTTTCATTTTTATTAGTTATGTTATCTATATTCATCTGTACTTTGTTATTTTTATGGTCTATAAGGCTATAGTTAAGGCTTTTTTATAGTGATATCTTTTATTATAAATAAAAGCCTTGTACCATAGTAACCATAGATAGTTAATGTGAATTTTTTGTTATAACTTTTATTGAGTTAGCGGGTTTACTATGCTTGAAAACTTCGGTATTACAAACTTATGGACTTATCTCATCGGGGTGATTTTTATTACCTTGGTACCAGGCCCTAATTCTTTATTTGTTTTAACTAGTAGTGCAAAATATGGTGTTAAAAATGGTTATAAAGCTGCGCTAGGCGTTTTTACTGGTGACGCCATACTGATTTTTTTATCATTTTTAGGTGTTGCCTCTTTAGTTAAAACATCGCCTATATTTTTTAGTGTAATTAAGTATGCAGGTGCAGCTTATTTATTTTATTTAGGAATAAAAACGCTCTATAGTGTCTTACACAAAAAAGAGGCTGCGAGTGATGTTGATACAATAATTATAAAGACCAAAGGTACATACAGAAAAGCGGTCTTTTTAAGCTTACTCAATCCCAAAATGATTATTTTTTATGTCTCATTTTTTATCCAGTTTATTGACCCTGTTTACCCAAGTGCGGGGGTACCATTTTTTATTCTTGGCGTAATTTTAGAAGCGAGTAGTATGATTTACTTGTCTATGTTAATTTTTGGTGCCGTAGCTGTGACTAATATGGTCAAGCATAACAAAAAACTCTCTAAATTTTCCAATAGTTGTATTGGCGCTGTTTTCTTAATGTTTGGTGCAAAACTAGCATTAACAGCATAAAAATTAAGGTGTTATCATAATAGCTGGCCTATGTGTCAGCTATTTTTTTAGTACTATTGTGCCATTTTATGGCGTTGTCGTTGCTATCGGATAAAAATAAGTCAATCCTAGTCGGTGTTGATGACAACGTTCAGGTCATAATTGCTGAGCTAAGCCATATGATCAGAAACCATTGCGCTGTTAAACATTATGAATGAAAGAGCTATATTTTTATGAACAACGATATCAAGCATTTCACTGCGACTGCGATGATCCGAAATGAAAAAGGTGAGTTTTTGTTACATAAGCACCGCAAACTTGGTTTTTGGTTGCCTCCTGGTGGGCATATAGACCCAAATGAAGAGCCTCAGGAGGCCGTTATTCGAGAAGTATTAGAAGAAACTGGTTTAATATGCAAAGTCTTAAGTTGTGGTTATCCCTTTAAATCTCAAATAATGGATTCTGCTCATACACAATCGTTACCCGTGCCAATGGCTATTCTTAAAGAATTTATCGCAGATAAACAAAAGGGAGACCATTGGCATATAGATATGATTTATCTTTGTGAATTACTCATACCTATGGACGTTCCTTTTAAGGAGTTCCAGTGGGTGCCATTTGAACAACTTAGCCAACTCAATATACCTAATGATGTTATTGAGTTAGCAGTTATGGTCAATGAGTATTATGAAAGGCAACAAGAAACTAGTTCACACTGAAAAACAGTAAAGATCCCCCAGCATAATCAATGAAATGCCCCATTATGAGTTGATAATTAGTTAGTTAGCCAAGTTAATATCAGTACTAGTGCAATGATAAACTAATATGAATCGCTAACAAAAAAAGATGTTTTGGTCATTAATTCATCGAACCTTACTGTAATGCAAAGAATTTATGACATAACTATTTCTTCGCGTGCTATATTTCTCTGCTAGGTTTGATGTCTTATGTTGGAGTAGGTAATGAGCAAAATACGGGTAGGTGTGATCTTTGGTGGTAAATCAACAGAGCATGAAGTTTCTCTGCAATCCGCTAAGAATATTATCAATGGGTTAGACCGCAATAAATTTGATGTATGCCTTTTAGGGATTAATAAAGAGGGGCTATGGCACGAATATAATGAAAGTGATTTTTTATTGCATGGTGATGACCCATCTCGTATTGCATTAAATACGCCAAAACGCAGTGTTGCAATTGTCCCTGGTAAAGCCAGTGAACAATTTATCTCCCTAGAAGATGCAAAACCTCTTCCTCAAATCGATATCATTTTCCCCATTGTTCATGGCAACTTGGGGGAGGATGGCTCGTTACAAGGTCTTTTACGCATGGCAAATTTGCCGTTTGTCGGTCCAGGGGTATTAGGTTCTTCAGCGTGTATGGATAAAGACGTGACAAAAAGATTGCTTAGGGATGCAGGCTTAAAAATCGCGCCATTTGTGACTGTATTAAGCAATCAACGCAAAGCCGTTAACTATCAAGAGATTGTTGCTGAATTAGGGTTACCGCTATTTATTAAGCCAGCAAATCAAGGTTCTTCTGTTGGGATCAGTAAAGTCAGTAATCAGTCTGAATTTGATGAAGCCATTGATTTTGCATTCTTATTTGATACAAAAGTATTAATCGAAAGTGCAGTCAAAGGGCGTGAAATTGAATGTGCGGTATTAGGTAATGATGAGCCCTTAGCTAGCCCATGTGGTGAGATTGTTCTACATGATAGTTTCTATGCGTATCACACTAAGTATATTGATGAAAATGGGGCTTCTGTTGTTGCGCCGGCACAATTAGATGAAGCGATCAGTGATAAAATTCGTTATGTTGCTTTAGATGCATATCGAGCATTGAATTGTAGTGGTATGTCTCGTGTTGATGTGTTCTTGACTGAAACCAATGATGTGATCATTAATGAAATAAATACATTACCGGGCTTTACGAACATCAGTATGTATCCAAAGCTGTGGCAACAAGGTGGGATGACCTACCAGCAATTAATCAGCCGCTTAATTGAGCTGGGTATTGAAAAATATCAGCAAACAGCACAGTTAAAAACGGCCTGTGATGAACTTTAGCTTCTGATATTGAACGCTATCGGTAGCTGCAATAGCTATCGATAGCATAACAAATAAAGAATTATCTCATACGGGCTGAATTTGTCGCCTCATTTGCGCCAAAAAAAGTGCCGTTTCTTTTGGCGAAGTTAGTCGGATAAAATGAATATGGCGCAAGTCCAAATTTGCCATGTGCTTAAGGTTTCTTTGCTTGTTTTGATGATAAGTTTTTAGCGTCCATAATATAATGGAATCACGGCTAAAAAATGCCTTTTTCCAATTCTCTCTATTCCCTGTATTTGGCCACAATTCTTCTTGGGAGCGGATACGTGAAAGCGTTCTGGTAACCGACTGATAAAGTGTGCGCGATAGTGAATAGTCGAGCCAGACCACCATGTTGACATTTTTCCACTTAATGGCTTGTGTACGTGTGTAATTTCCATCAAGAACCCACCCAGAAGGTGCTTGCTCAAGCGCTTGACTGAGTTTAAATGTGAGTTCTTCGTCCGTTGAGGGCTGCCAATTAGCTAACCAAAACAGGTTATCGAGCTCAATAGCTGGCACATTTAACAATAAAGACAGTTGACGACAGAGGGTACTTTTACCACTGCCACTGGTACCGATAATATTAATTTTCATATAAAGGATTACGTATATTTGTGGTAAGTAGGCAGCTCTCGGCTGTTTAGTGGAGGGTAGTGTTACCAGCCACAATGATGCAATAAGTTATTAGCAATGCATTGTGCAAAAATAATTGTGAATATTGCGTATTATCTTCTAACAACTAATGTGTGGAAATAAAAAGTAGCCGATTTTTGTTTCCTCATTAGGCCATTGTTGTTGGAACCATTTGGCTATCAGTGGCTCCAACGATGGCTCATTATACAAGAAATACTAATTGCACCAGACATAATTGATATAACGAAATAGGGGGTCAAAGCCAAATTTTTTATACAGGTCAAACCCAGCCTCAGATGCATCTAAAAAGCAATGCTCTACACCTTGCTGTCGACAAAAAGCCAACGCGTAATCAATTAATTGTGAGGCGTACCCGTTGCCTTGGTGTTTAGGCTCTGTTCCGATATCATCGAAACGAGCCAGTCCTCCTTCAATGGTGACCGTCATTGACGTGGCAGGTGCACCATCAACTAATAACACAAAGTGGAACTGTGGTGCGCCTTGCTGCAAGGCGTCTTCATGGTAACGAACATACTCTTTGATAACTTGATCATGTTCTTCCGATAAATAAAACGCTGCAACTAACGGAGTCGCCCATAAGGATAAGTCATGGTTAGCTAACACAATGTCTACTTGATTATCAGGTAGTGTGACTTTCTTTTGCTTTGCAAGGGTTAATGCCATCGCGGTTGTGACGCTGTCACGTTTGTAGTTTAAGGCCTCTGCCTCTTGCACCACTTGTGGCAGCATTTCTTCAGGAACCACCAACGTGTGGTTTTTCTTTTGTGATACGAAAAGATTATGTGCTTGCATAAAAGCATGGCTGGTGGAATCAGGCTGTAAATAAATAAAGTTAAATGCAGGCGAGTTCAGTGGTGTTAAATAGCAAATGGTATGTTGTGCGATTTGAATGCTGTGTTCACAAATCGAAGTCCAAAACGTTTTTTCGATCGATTGATAATGTCTTAAGTAGTAAAGCGGAATATTCATTTGTCAGTTACCTGATGCAAAACGAGTTAATCGATATGGGTCTAACGCAGCTTGCTTTGTGCCATGCAATATTTCATCTTGTGCTAAATGGCAAAGTAAAGGAGCCAATGTAATAGCTGCGTGCATACTGATAATATATAAACCTTCAAAATCAGCAACATTTCCAACAATTGGCATCTGATCTTTAGGCATAGGTCTCATTCCTATGAAAGTTTTTTCAAGACTGAGCGTATTATTATCTATAAAGGAGTTTTTTATTGTTGTTAGGGCATTTTGTGCGATGTGAATAGCACTATGTTCAGGTTGTTCATTAATATAGTCTTCTGCGCAAAGTATATGATTGTCTGAAGCAGGACGAAGTTCCATATCAGGCGTTGAAAGAATGTGCTCAACCATTGGCTTAGTTTCTAATTTATTTAGATGCACAATAATGCAAGGGGAAGCGGATACTGGGATCTCAATGTCAAGTGAAGCCAAAAGGTCAGTAACATTCACACCTGCGGTTATAATGGTTTGATCAGCGCTAAAGTGACCGTGGTTAGTTTTGACGCCTAAGATGTGTTTCCCATTACGAATGAAAGATAGTACCTCATGCTCAGGTAGATAATTAACCCCTTGCTCAATGGCAAGGTTTAATAGTGTTTGCGTTGCATGAATAGGGTCAACACTCCCTTCGTCTGGGCAAAAAGCCGCAATATTAGGTAGGGTACGTAGGTTGGGTTCCATGATTTGTAATTCAGAACATGTAAGCCCTTGCATATTAAAATTGTGATCTTGATGGTTATCGATAAACTCTTGGGTCGCTTCGTCGGTATCTTGCCAACTGATCGCACCTGACCAATTAATATTCAGTGCGCCACGGGTTAATTGGTCAAGCTCACGCCAATGAAATAGTGCTTGTTGGCGAAACAAACTGTAGCTATCGGGGCGGCCATAAGAAACATTCAACCAAGCAAAAGCGTGCTGTGTCACACCGAGTCCAGCATGGTGCTTATCAAGTAAAATTATGTCATTTTGGTTGCTGCGCGATAAGTACCAAGCAAGGGTGACACCAACAAAACCAGCACCTACGATAATAATGGTTTTTTTATTTTTAGCTTGCATGAATGGTTTACCTTTAAATTGGTGTAACTTAATGAAAAATGGTATAAAAATAGGATGATAACGATTAATTTATTATTTGGTAATATACAGTTAAGTTATTAATCAGACACTATTATTCTAATAAAGACACGATATATAAAGTAAAACAGGGTATGAAATGAAGTATATCTTTGAGCAAGTAAACGTTTTCTCTTCGACAAAACTCGATGGAAACCCACTAGCGGTAGTGATTGGCGCAGATAATTTAACGGAAGAGCAAATGACAAAGTTTGCCAAATGGACGAATTTAAGTGAGACCGTTTTTTTATTGAAGCCAACAATACCTGATGCAAACTACCGAGTAAGGATCTTCACGACAGAAGGGGAACTCCCTTTCGCTGGTCATCCAACATTAGGGAGCTGTTTTGTTTGGCAGCAAACGTATGGTCAGTCATTAGAAAAAACCATTCAAGAATGTGGTGTAGGTTTAGTCACCATAAAAAAAGTGAATAACCGACTCGCATTTAAAGCGCCACCTCTGATCCGTAGCGGTAAAATAGAAGAAAGTGAAAAATTAAACGTTTTTAAGGCATTAGGTGTTACGAGTGATGATGTTGTTGATAGTAGTTGGTTAGATAATGGCCCCGGTTGGTTAGGTATTGAACTTAAATCTGTGGATAAGTTATTAGGTATTAAGCCAAATTACTCACAACTAAATGGCTATAACATTGGTTTATGTGCTATTTATCCAGAAGGTTACGAAAAACAACTCGAAGTCAGGGTGTTTTGCTGTTCAATTGCAGATGAAGACCCCGTCACTGGCAGTTTTAATGCAGGAGCTGCTCAATGGTTGATCCCGCAAGGTAAATTGCCTAGACAGTATATAGCTGGCCAAGGTCAGTGCACTTTGCGCGATGGCCTAGTGTATGTGACAGCCGATGAAGAAGGCATTTGGATTGGCGGTGACGTAGTCAATTGTATTAGCGGTACGGTAGAGCTTTAACTAAGAAACCATAAGGTGACAGAGTAAGTCACCTTATGGTCAAAATTTGTTATACGCGAATGAAGCGAGTCACAAATGCAATGACGGCTAATAATGCGGAAATAATCAGCAATGCAGTAGCTAAAGATAACTGAAAAGCAACAAAACCGATTACCGCAGGCCCTGCAAGGATACCTAAATAACCTAATGTGGAAATTGCTGGAACTGCAAGGGCTTCTGGCATGGTTTTTTGTTTTCCAACCGCGGAAAACATCACAGGGACAATGTTCGACGAGCCTGCACCAACTAATGCAAAGCCAATGATTGCTAACACTAAGTAAGGAGATAACACCGCGATAATAAATCCTAAACAAGCTAGCAAAGCACCTAAAAAAACCACTCTGGCAGAACCAACTCGCATGACAATTTTATCACCAAGAAGCCGGCCTACTGTCATCATCGTTGCAAAAGCGGCAAATCCCAGTCCACCTAACGTTTCTTTTAAGCCATGGTGCTCAATTAAAAATACAGCCCCCCAGTCGAGTACTGCACCTTCAGCAAGAAATATGGCAAAGCAAACGACACCAATGACTAAGACAATACCTTTGGGGATGGCAATCAGTGGCCCTGTAGGCGCATTGGCATAGGGGATTAAACCGTTATAACAAACCATCAATAAAACCAATGCGATGATAGAAATGAAAATGGATGCCAGTGTTGCAGAAACACCTAAAAGCAAAATTAAGCTCATAGTGCCAGCTCCGGCTATTCCCCCAACACTGTAAAAGCCATGAAAACCAGACATAATGGGTCTATCTGAAGATTTTTCAACAATCACGGCTTGAACATTCATGGCGCAATCGGTTAAGCCAATGAAAATACCAAAAAGTAGCAAGCCGATAACCAGTAAATTGATTTGTGATAAGACAGATAAAATAGGAAATAGTAAACAAAATGCAATGGTTGAGATTACCATTAGGCGGCGGCAGCCATATTTTGCCGCTAATGCACCAGTGACGGGCATGGCGATTAAGGCTCCGCCGCCAAAGCAGAGTAACAACATACCAAGCGTTGCATCATTAGCGGCCGTGTTTACCTTAACATAAGGGACTATCGCCGCCCACGCTGCGGTGACAAAGCCTGCAATGAAAAAGATAATACGCGTGGATACCTGTTCTTTTTTAGCGGGTATGGGGTGAGTATTGATGTTTACTTGTTGAGTAGATTGCATTTTATAATACTTTTCAAAGGGATGAATTAGACTAACCGTTATTTAGGATAGCCAGAACGTGTTCATGAAGAATAGGGCAGCCAGAGGCGACGACAGCACCACCACCTTCAGCTCGTTTTCCATCAAGTGTGGTGACCTTGCCACCTGCTTGCTCAATAATAGGGATTAATGGAATAATATCATAAGGTTCCAGTGCGAATTCAACACAAATATCAATCCTTCCTGCGGCGAGCATTGCCATTGCATAACATTCCCCTCCGTAGCGCGTCATCAAAACCTGTTCATTTAATGCCATAAAATGAATATCAGGACGAGAAGAAATTGGTTCAGGGGACGTGGTATGTAAAATGGCTTGAGCTAGTTGAATATTTTTCCGCGTTGTTAATCGATATTGCCCATGGGCACTGCTTGTCCAACTACCATGTTGATCTGCCCAAAATCGCTCACCGATATAAGGTTGGCTCATCATTCCCATAACAGATTTTCCATTCTCTGTGACACCAATTAAATTAGCCCATAGCGGTAACCCACACAGAAACGGACGAGTACCATCTATTGGGTCTAACACCCATTGGATAGAGCCATCACCAGTAATACCATATTCTTCACCCATGATTGAATGATTTGGATACACTTTGGCTATATGTTCTCGCATGCATTTTTCGGCAAGCCTATCCGCTTGGGTTACAGGGTCGAAGCGATAATTGGCTTTGGGTTTATTCTCTACGACACTAAGTTCATTGGTACGGTAATGTTGCAATGAAACTTTTCCCGCGATATTTGCCAGTTCATGTAGAAAAAAACTATCAGGTAGTTGAGAGTGGCTCATTGTTCAATCCTCATATCGGTGAATAAGATAGTATTTGACATCTTGACTTGCTCGATTATGATGCTTTAAAAACAACAAAGAGGTAATTCATGCTCGATTATGCCGCTTTTCCAGAGCAAAGACAAAATAAAATTCGTCAATTATTACGGGACAATGGGCGTGTGGTGTGTACTATTCTAGCCAAAGAAATGCAAGTGTCTGAACATACTATCCGTAGGGACTTAAATGAATTAACTCAAGAAGGGGTTTGCCGAAGGGTGCATGGTGGTGCGGTGAGTATGTTAGTAGAAACAGGCACATTCGAGCAAAGGATGGAGCAGAATCAAGCTGAAAAAATTAAAATTGCGCGAGCCTGTAGTTTATTAATTAAATCAGAAGGATGTATTTTTATTGACTCTGGTTCAACCAATCTGGAAATTGCAAAAAACCTGCCAGTACAGCTTTCACTTACGGTTGTCACTAATTCGCCCGTTATTGCGCTTGAATTAATGAAAAAACCCTTATGTGAAGTGATTTTAGTAGGGGGGAAATTAAACCGTGAAATCGGTGCGAGCATTGATACATCAGCGGTTCAACAGGTTAATCGCATCCATTTTGACCAATGCTTTATTGGTGGTTGTGCATTAGACCCACAAATGGGGGTAACTATTTTTGATTATGAAGAGGCTGAGTTTAAAAAGGCTTTGATAGAACGCAGTAATCAAGTGATTATGGGGGTAACAGTAGATAAGCTACCCGGTGTCGCAAGGTATACCATTGCCAGTTGTGAGCAAATTTCCGTTTTAGTGATGGATGGAGAGCTGAACAAAGGCAAAGCAAACTTATTTGAAAATAGCTCATTGAAGATAGTTTTAACATAGCTAATCATTTTCAACCGAAAATAAGGTATTTTGATACCTTATTTTGAGGATGTCTGGATATAATTCACATAAAGCATATAGAAACCAGAGTTTGGAATGAAATATTGTATTTAGTCTACGTAACTGTATTCCGATTAGAAGTGGTGTAAAAGTAGGATAGAAGGGAACTCGTAGTACGATTACGCCATTATTCAGCAATAAAACTGTGGTAGTTAAAAATAGCCTCAAAGCCAAGTTTTTGGTAAATAGATAAGCCATCACTGGATGCTTCTAACACACATTGTTCAACACCATGTTGATTGCAAATATAAAGAGCATGTTTAATCAATAGGGTGGCAAAGCCTTTTCCTTGAAATTGAATATCGGTACCAATGTCATCGAGACGTGCAGTTTTGTTATCTAACGTTAATGTTAATATTGAAACTGGCTGTTGTTCAGCATATAAGACAAAGTGCATCATGCACGTTTGCTTATCGAGCGCTCTTTGATGAAAACGAATATACTCATCAATGACAGATGAGTTTTCTTCCTCTTCATCTGCATCAACAGGAAAAGCGGTGACTAATGGCTGCGCCCAATCAGACAATTGTTCATTACAGAGTTTAATTTGGTAGTTAGTTTCAAGTTGTGGCGCGGTACTATATTGAGAAAGTGCTTTTTGGGGTAACACCATTGCCGTAGACTCACCATCAACAATGAGACCACGTCGGGTTATTTCGGACTCAAATTGGTGAAGTACTCGCTCATGAACAACGAGGACATAAGGTTTAGCTTGTTGCTTAAATAAGCGTTCTGCCTTCTCAAAACTCGTAATACTAGCGCCTTGGTGTAAATAGATAAAATTAAAAATGGGCAATGGTAATTCAGAGAAATAAGCAACAGTGTGACTGTCGATATAAACTGTATCTAGGCAAATGGCAGACCAAAAATGGCGTTCTTGTTGGTAAAATAAAATTTCATTATTATTCATTATATATTCGCTGTTTTTATATGTTATTGGCTGTAATTTGTGACTATTGTATATAATACAGGCTATAAATCTATAGCAGGGAATAACTTGAAAGCACGAAAGGAACCATCGCATTGTTTTTTAATTAAATTATTAGACAATAGGCATATTATTCAATAGAGATAAAGCAAATTCAGGGAAAAGTATGAACAAATCACCGACAACGATTACATTTTTTGAACGTTTACTTCCTTTGGTTATTTCAGGGGAGAAAGTGATAACTATCCGCGATGAAAGTGAAAGCCATTATGTGCCTGGTAGTATCGTCAAAGTTTACGCATTAGAAACCAACAAATATTACACTGAGATCGAAATTTTATCCGTGAAGCCTATCAGCTACGATGACATCTCTGAATATCATGCAAAACAAGAAGCGATGTCGTTAGATGTGCTAAAAAAATTGATTAGGGAAATATATCCAAGTGAACAATCTTTATATGTGATTACTTATCGCCTTGTAAAACAGAATCATTAATAACAATAAAAACGTTTAGTCATTTTCCAGTAATTTCATTAACATTGCTGACATCAACGAAGAATATAAGGGCATCTAAGCCCTTATATTCATAGAGTTAATGAAGTAATTATTTAATTGTTTGGCTAATATCTGAATAGGCAAATAAAGCTTGTGCTCCACCTGTATGGACAAATAATACAGGTGTTTTTTCAGATGAAGTCTCTAGGTAATGAATTAACCCTGCCATTGCCTTACCTGTGTAAACAGGGTCTAACAAAATACCCTCTTTCTGAGCTAAAAGTTGAATTGCTTTTAGGCCTAAGTGATTAGGCATACCATACATTGGCGCAAAAAAATCATCCCATAGTTGAATTTTCGGTGCTTCAGAGAGATCTAACAAATGAGTGAGCTCATTCTGTAACTTTTCAACCTTTGGTGCTTGATCCTGCTGTTTTCTGGATACGGTGACACCAATAACTTGGCTTTGTGGTAATAGCTCGTGTATACCAATGGCAAGTCCGGCATGCGTTCCTGCACTACCTGATGCAACAATAATCTTATCAAACTCAATATGTGATGGCTTTTGATGGGCAATTTCAATCGCACACTGGATATAACCGAGAGCACCTAATGCATTAGAACCCCCAACAGGTACAATATAGGCATCTTCGAGTTTTAACTCTTTAATCAGTTCTTCCATTTGTGCTTGCGGGTCTATTAATTCATCACACATTACACAGCGAGCAGCAAACAAATCAGTTAGTAATTTATTGCCATTATTAAGAAAATTAGGGTTATCACTTTGGATCGGATTTTCTAATAAGGCGACGCACTCCAATCCGTACATTGCTGCAATTGCCGCAGTTTGCCTAACATGATTAGATTGAATTGCACCTGCGGTAACAATTGTTTTTGCATTTTTTGCTTGTGCATCGGCAATTAAATACTCGAGTTTACGCAATTTATTTCCCCCCATAGCTAAAGGAGTCATATCATCACGTTTAATATAAATTTCCCGTCCATATTTTTTGGACAAGTTATCTAATCGGCTAAGAGGGGTGAATGCTTTAATTAAGTCTAGCTTTGCAAATTGCGTTAATTTTTGTTGAAGTGACATTTAAATCCCCAAAATTAGTGAGTAAAACCGAGGTAAAGATAAATAGCGAGTACGATACTAGCCGTGGCTAATGCATAAGGCATCTGAGTACGTATATGCTCAATATGTTCGCAATCTGTTGCCATGGAAGCCACGATAGCATCGGCTGAAATAGGTGATGTCATATCACCGAATATAGAGCCAGATATTGCCGCACCAATCATATATTCGACAGGCATTCCTACAGACAAGCCAAGTTGAACACCAATAGGGATCATTATGGCGAAAGTTCCCCAAGATGTTCCTGTTGCTAATGACATAATGGCACTAATAATAAAAATGAAGCCAATTGAAAAGCCAGGAGCCATAACGCCTTGGGTTACTTCGGCAATATAAGCGCCCGTATTTAGTTCAGCTGAGACATTACCCATTAAAAAAGCCAAGATCATAATGGAGCTAATTTTTAGCATATTGGCATAGCCAACAAATAGCTCTTTGAAGAAATCATCAATATTTAACAAACGGCGTCCAATAAACCAACAAAAGGATACCGCTGTTCCAAACATAACGCCCCAATATACAGATGTGGAACCACTTCCTTTACTAAAATCGCCGTCTCCGGTGATATAAAGAGCAATAGGTACCATTAAAACGGTAGATAGAATTGGAATGAAAAAATTTAATGACGAGTGCGCATTAGGATGGTCGATAATTTTATCTTCACTATCTTGGTCTTGGATATGAGAGATATTTCCGGCAAGAAAGTTTTGCTGGTATTTATCTTCAGCCTTCTTCATGGGGCCCCATGATATATTAGTAAAGACATAAAATAATATAGTGGCGAGAGATAACCAAGCCATTAAATTATAACCTATTGAGGTAATTAAAAGGTCAAAAGGCTCCCCAGTAATGAGGCCTTGGGATATTTGTACGCCGATTAAGCCCATAATGACGGCTCCCCAACCATTAATAATGGCGGAAGAGCAAACAGAAACACAGGCAGT
The DNA here is from genome assembly GCF_050487165.1 of Providencia sp. Me31A. NCBI lineage: Bacteria > Pseudomonadati > Pseudomonadota > Gammaproteobacteria > Enterobacterales > Morganellaceae > Providencia > Providencia sp. Me31A. The sequence continues at coordinate 138,158 of NZ_JBKQGZ010000003.1, read as the reverse complement.
TTGGATAATATAAGACATCTTTTCTGGTGCAACACCATATTGTCTGGCCAAATTTTTTGTTGATGCACCAGCAACTAACTGGTTAATCGAACTTTCAATAAAAATTAACGAAGTAATAACAATGGCGAGTAGCTGAGTTGCGGTGCGGTTCTTAATTAATCTAGTTTTATTAGTCAATAATTGCACAAGAGCACGAACGCCGCCTGTCACAACGACTAAACGCATTATCCCACCGATCATGACCATAAAGACAATCGTACGTGTGTTACCTGCATCTGAGAAGGTGTTAATAATCCCATCCACAGTTCCTTTAATGCCTAAAAGGATGTTGTGATCATGAATAACTGTAAAACCGACTAATATTCCCAACATTAACGAAAGCATTACTTGGCGAGTTAAAATCGCCAAAATAATGGTCACGATGGGGGTAATAATTGTCCAAATACCATAGTCCTGCATGTGTTTACCTGCGATCTTAGAGAAATATAAGAATGTAATGACGTTATAATTATCGAAAAATCATAGCATTAATCACAAGTTGGTAGAATAATTTTATGCAGTCGGAAATGAGTTATGGCAATAAATAAAGGAAAAAAACATGTAAAATAATCGCCTTGATAAAAAGTATAAAATTAACTATATCTGCAACCAATTTTCCTTAAGTAACCTTGAATTATGCATTACCTTAGAGGTATTACAGCACAAATCATTTATTTTTGGTCGAGAAAACGTGGTGACAGTCCGCCAGAACAGAATACCAATCTAATACTTCATTTTGTAAGCAGGCCAACCTGTAATTGAGCTAATTCTACTATCTTTTACATAAAGTATAAATCAGCAGCGTTATATTCTTGTCATGGATGTAATGCAAATTTGCTTGCATTTAATACCGTTTATAAGCGCTTACATCGACGTTATTTTAGGTATCTATATAGCATAAATAGGGGTTATTGTGGTTCTATTTTAGTTGAGTACTTTTTGATGAAATCAATAAAACACCGTAGCCGTGGTGAAACGGCTTGGTTACGGTAATACACGGCATTAATGGGCTGGCGGATCATAACGGTTTCATTTTCTAAAACTTGAGTTAATTGCCCATTGGCCAATGCATCCCGAGTCACAAAATCGGCAGAGCATAGAATTCCTGTACCTTGAACAGCGAGGTGAAATAAAACTTCCCCACTTGCACCTGCAATATCGGGTTTAATTTTCAATAAGTTACCATCAGACGATTTAACTGGCCATGTATTTAAGGATTCTGGATGAGTAAAACCTAACAGGCAATGTTTTTTCAATTCTTCAACTCGTTGTGGAACACCATATTTTTCTAAATATATAGGGCTGGCAACTAAACGTTTTTGACTAAAGCCCAATAGAGTCGCATTAAGGGATGAATCCTTGAGAACACCAATGCGAAAAGCAACATCTATGCGTTTTTCTAATAAGTTAGTTATCCCTTCATAGTTATTAATTTCGAGTTCAATTTGCGGATAGCGTTCATGAAATGATGGTATCAAAGGGGCAATGACATGCGTCAAAAAGGGGGTTGGAGCATCAATACGCAATTTTCCTGATGGGATAGTTTGTCTAACAGATAACATTTCTTCTGCTTGTTGAGCGAGATCAACTATCTCTCGTGCTTTTTGTAAAAATGCGGAACCTTCATCACTTAGCTTTATCGTACGGGTTGTTCGATAAAGCAGGGTGGTTTCTACTTTTTCTTCAAGTCTGAGTAATAAACGGCTTACCGTTGAGATGGTTATGTTTAATTGCTCTGCGGCAGCAGTAATAGAGCCGCAATCAACCACACTGATAAAAGCTTGAAGTTCATCAAAAGTAATTTTCATTATTGCATTTCCGGCAAAAGTTATTTTGACCTTAGCGCCTTTTTTAGCGAATTTCAATTATTAGCGAATCGTCGTTCGAAAGTTGTTTTAGTTTTTTTAATGTCAATATTTACAGTGGGGGAATTGACTTTCTGCAATGTCGCCTAATTTAGTGACGCTGTCACTTCTTTCGGTTCATCACAAGTTTAAATCACGGCGTATTTTTGGGCTAGGTGCCATTGTAGTGGTAAGCATAGTATCGGCAGGAAAACAAGTCAGTACTATTGTCACTTGCTTGCAGGATCGTTCAACCGATCATTTTGCTTAACCGATCGGTGTTACCCTGTAAGGGCGTTTCATTCTTAATCAATACAAGATATATAATGACTGAATTAAAAAGCAAAGAATGGAGTTTTTTGCTATTCATTATCAGTCATGATCAGCTAAATTAATTGATAAAGGGCTTGTATTATGGTGACGAGAAATTTATGGAGTACGCCAGAGCAACGTTGGCAAGCTGTCGTTGAACGCAATAAAGCGGCTGATGGTTATTTTGTGTATGGAGTGAAAACATCGTTAATTTATAATCACCCCTCTGCGGCTGGGCGTTTACCAAATAGAAACAACATTGAGTTCTTCGATAATGAACAACAAGCGATTGCTAAAGGTTATCGCCATAGTAAACGCTTTCGCAAAGAAACATCTCAATTAACGCATTTTTACAAAGAGAAAATTGAAGAAGCTTGCCGTTATATCGAACAGAATAGTCAAACTTTGACCTTATCTAAATTAGCGGAACATATTGGTATCAGCCGCTACCACTTTCATCGTTTATTTAAATTACATACAGGATTAACACCAAAAGCGTATGCCATCGCTTTTCGCCACAAAAAATTGCAAGAACAATTGAAGAAGCAGGAGAAAATTACAGATGCAATCTATGAGGCTGGTTACCAATCTAATAGCCGTTTTTACGAATTATCATCACAGCGGTTAGGTATGACACCAAGCGAGTGGAAAACAGGAGGAGATGGTAGAAAGATTTACTTTGCTCTTGCCGCCTGTTCACTGGGAACCGTACTCGTTGCACAAAGTCCCATTGGTGTATGTGCAATTTTATTAGGGGACGATCCCGAGCAATTACTATATGATTTACAGGATAAATTTCCCAAGGCAGAATTTATTGGTGCAAATGATGATTTTGAGCAATTGATTGCTAAAGTTGTTGGGTTTATTGAAGCGCCAGAAATTGGATTAGACCTACCCTTAGATATTCGAGGTACCGCATTCCAACAACGAGTATGGCAAGCGTTGCGTGATATTCCAACTGGAAAAACATTAAGTTACAGTGAAGTAGCCGAAAAAATAGGTCAACCTCAAGCAGTAAGAGCAGTGGCAAGCGCTTGTGCTGCAAATATGCTTGCAGTGGCTATACCTTGCCATCGGGTTGTTAAAAATAATGGTGATCTCTCTGGCTATCGTTGGGGAATTGATCGTAAGCACGCTTTATTACTTAAAGAATCTAAAGGGAAATAATAATTTATTAATATGCTGCCCCTAGTGTGCTAAATATGAAAATAGGGGCAAGCGAATGATTAATTGTTCGGAACGGTTTTGCGTTTATTTGCTAATATCATGTAGATAAGGTATAGAATAGTAAAACCAGCGGTATAACCTGTGAAAATTAACCAGAATGTTTTCCAATCTACCACGCTATCTACAGTGTTAAGTTCAATAATCCAACCGCAAAGAACGGCACCTAGAAACGTCCCAAAACCATTAACCAGTGTTGTGAAAACCCCTTGTGCGGTAGAGCGAAACTCAGGGGCTATTTCTTTTTCTAAGAATAATGACCCTGCGATATTAAAGAAGTCGAAAGCACATCCATAAACGACCATAGATAAAAATAAGGCAATGGTTCCTATTGCAGTGAAATCACCATAAGCAAATAAGCCTAAGCGTAAAATCCAAGCCACCATACTCAAAAATAAGATAGTTTCGATCTTAAACTTTTTCAGTAAAACAGGTAAGAGCAAAATAAAAATAATTTCTGAAAATTGCGATATTGATAAAAAGATAGTGGGGTATTCAGAAAAAATGGAGCCTTGAGCTTCAGGCGCTTTTGCCACATCCTGTAAGAAAGGAACACCAAAGGTATTTGTTATTTGTAAAACAGAGCCGAGCAGCATGGAAAAGAATAAAAATACAGCAACACGTCCTTTCTTAAATAATAGGATAATATTTTGGCAGTTAAAGTTAGGGCTGTTTTTTTCGGGTTTATTTTCACTAATGTTGTTAGTAGAAATACAAAAAATAGAGTAAATACTCAAAACAATGGACGCAGCAGCACTGATATATAATTGATAAAAACTCATTTCAAGTTTTAATAAGCTAATTGCCCACATTGCAACAATAAAACCGACAGTACCATACACTCTTATTTTAGGAAAATAAACGTCAGAATCTAGCTTTTGAGCTCCTAACATTTCAAAAACAATGCTATTACAAATAGAAATTGTAGGCATATAGAACATTAGGTGAACTAATGTCGTGATGAAAAGTAATGTAATTGAATGGCTATGAGCCATAGCAATTAAGAATATAGCAGACAAGATATGAGATGTGATATAAACCAATTTACGGTTATTAATTTTATCAGCAATAAACCCCATAATTATAGGTGAACATAGAGCTGATATCCCTAGTGTACTGAATATTAAACCAATTTCACCGCCTTTAAAATGAAGGGTGTTGAAAAGATAAGATGCAAACGTAACCAGCCAAGATCCCCACACAAAGAATTGCAAAAACGAAACGATTTTTAGTCGAGTTGTTATTATATTCATGCTTATACGCCTTTAGTTAGTCTAAACATGCTTGAATGTAATGATTAAACACGTTGTTCATTTCAAATAGTTTAAAAATCAAACATGGAAGCATTTACCTCATCATTGGTTTTCTATTATAAATTAGCTAAGAGGTTCGTTTTTTGATGTAAATGAGGCTAATGGGTGATTAAATGTAGTAATAATGACTTTATATAGTGGGATTTACGTATTTCATAAAAATATACGGCTATCTACATAATGGGGTATATACAAAATCTCTGTTGCGTTCATGTTTTTTTTGTTGTTTAATAATGTGAACCTCATGCTGTTCTGCCCTGTAACTTCTCTCTATCTTTCCTTCCTTATTTTTTCTTCTATCTGATATCTATCAATTTATTTATTCAATACTCCAGTTTCTAGTATTTCACTCAATTTAACTTCAGGTTTTATTCTATCTAGCTACCGAATTTAATGCGGCGGTTTATATTATAATTTTCATTCATGGTAATATATTATGTCATCTACACGTTATTTATTATTCATATCTGCAATTGCGGTTTACCTTGTGGGTTCAACAGAATTTATGTTATCTGCGATAATGTCGCCCCTTGCCGTTGTTTTTGGCGTTGTTCCTGAACAGGTTTCTTGGTTAATATCGGTTTATGCAGTGGCATACACATTGGCTGCACCCATAGTTGGTTATATTTCAGATAGAATAGATAAACGGAAAATTCTATTAACCTCTATTTTATTATTATCGTTAGATAGTTTTGCGATTGTTTTGTCACCAAATTTTTCGGTCGCATTAATTTTACGTATTTTGGGAGGGCTTGCATCAGCCGCATTAGTACCTATCATTTTTTCACTGGTAGCCGATGTTATCAAGTCAGACAATCAAGCATCGGCAATGGGGATTGTTATGATGGGGATGACATTAGGTATCATAACAGGGCCTATATTAGCAGGCGGATTAGTCCAATATTTTTCATGGTATGCTCCTTTCCTACTAACGGCTATTGTTGGTTTGCTTGTTTTTAGTGTGGCTTGGTTTATTTTGCCAAGTTCAAGAAGTAGTCATATTCCTCAACGTTCATTCAATTGCTTAAAGCAAGTGAATATTTTCTCTCTGATCCTGGCCAAAGGAATGTGGAATGGCGTCTCTGTGAGTCTGTTTTTACTAGCTGGCGAAATTTTAAGGCATAGAACAACACTAGCAACTGCTGAAGTAGGTAGTTTTATGGGGCTATTTGGTATCGGAATATTATTGGGTAATGTATTTGTAGCAAGAGTTACAGCTTTCAAAATGCAGGATGCAATAAAGTTAATTCTTATTTTACTCGTTACGTTTACCGTGCTTATATTATTTATTAGTGGAAAGTTAGGGCTGATAGGGCATGGTGTATGCCTTTTATTACTTGGTCTAACATTGGGTTTGGCATCACCAATAAGTACCTCCCTATTAGCAAGGCAAAGTACAAGCGATAAAGGGTTGGTATTGTCTGTTTCTGAAAGTGTTAATAATCTAGTATTGCTAAGTTTATTACCCGTTTTATCATACCTAATTGCAAAAAACCTTTTTGGGGGATTGCAGCTTATAGTAATAGCCATGCTTTGCAGTGCTATTACCTTAATCGTAATTTCGATTAAATTTAATAAACATTAGTTTATTCTACCATGAATCATTTTTTATTTACGGTAGAGTAAGCCACTAATGCGTATTTAATAGCTGATTTTGTCTTAATCGCATACCATTTAGCATCGACATCCAAGCTAAGAAAGTAATAAATATAAGAATAATAAAAATAAAGTAAGGGGGAAGTTCCGTAAGAACCACCCCCGTCAGCATTGGGTTAAACGCACCGCCTAGTAACCCAAGAGATTGAGCAGAAAAGTAACTCGCTTTCATGCCTTCGGGCGCTATGCTATCAATAAGCATGTATTCCCCTGGTGCATAAATCAATTCCCCTAAAGTAAAAATAAACGCCCCTAAAGCCCATAAATATAAATTTTCATGGGCATACGTAAAGGTGACTAACCCTAAGACGAAAAATAGACTGCCTAGAGACATTAATTTTCTTAAATTATCGGGCGTAATACGTTTGCCAACAGTATATTGCAAAGTCACTACAACCACGGCATTAACAGGTAAAATAACGCCAATAACAACTTGAGCAAAGTCGCTGTTTGTCACCGTAATCACATATTGTGAAATCCAAGTGGTAAAAGTACCAAAAACGAGAGAACCTAAAAATGTTGATAATATAAACCAAGCAAGTACTTTGTCACGCAACATCGCCGCAGGGTTCCATTTTCTTACTTTTTCTTCTTCTTGAGCAGTAGGTTTTATACTTTGTACGAACCGCTGGATAAAAAAGATAGGTAAGGCTGCACAAATAGCAGCCAAATAAAATGGTAAATTAATACTGTACATTAACAACCAAGTACCAATTGGTGGTCCAATAGTCCAACCAATATTGATAAAGGTATAATTGAGTGAAAATATTTTTGCTTTTAAAGCAATAGTCAATGTGTCTGCAAAGTAGGCTTTTAGTACCGTAGAAAATACAGAATATGAGCAGTTAATGAGTGAAAAAAAGGTAATGACTAAAATAGCATTATTTACCGTTGGTATAGCAATGAATCCACAAATGAAAGCAATAATTGCAAATAACATACAACGTTTTTTATCAACTCGGTCACCTAGCATGCCAAAACCCATACTAAATAGTACGCCAACAATCATTGCTAGTGACATTGCGATACCCACAATGTCAATTGCCATATGATATTCACGGGTTAGGTAAATTGCCATGAAGGGCAAGGTTGCCCCGCGGCCTATAGTTAAGAGCAGCGACGATGCAAGTAATGCACTGTTTGATATGTTAAATTTAGAAAACATGGCTCACGACCTAAGGCATTTATTGTTGTTATAAATTTGTTTCAGATAATCTGTCAGTTATAAAATACATAAAATTAGAGCAGGGAGAAACGGGGAATGACGTTGGGAATTTAAAACGACATTTTGCGGGCGCTAATGTACCATTTGCAATTGAAAATCCGGTAATACGATAATCTATCTATTCAATTAAATGTTATATGCTAGGCTTATTCATTCTTGGTTTTAATTAAAAATAAAATCGAGTTCAAACAGGTGGAAATAAGGAGCAACTCTGATTGCTCCTTTATACGATTAATTACTATACGATTAATTACAGTGCCGCAGTATATACACGGCGGCTAACATCTAGGGTAATATCTTGGTGTTCGCCTAGTTTTATCATGTTATGAGCTTCCAAGCTTTTGACTAAAGGCTCGATAACTTCTTGGGTAAGTTGATAATCACTGAAGCGTGTACCAACATGCATTTGTTCAAAGAAGTTCCTCGTTAATTCAATTGCCTTGATGGCTTTTTCTTGCGCGGTTCCTGTTGTGATCCCCCAGACTTTTTCTGCATATTGCGCTAACTTGTCCTGCTTCTGGGCTAATTTTTCATTCAACATTGAAGGGAGCACGATAGCTAATGTTTGTGCATGATCTAAACCGTATAAGACCGTTATTTCATGGCCTAACATATGCGTTGACCAGTCTTGTGGAACACCTGCACCGATTAAACCATTCAATGCTAATGTTGCAGTCCACATTAAATTAGCACGAATATCGTAATCATGAGGCGTTTCTAATGCTTTAGGTCCTATTTCGATCAATGTTTTCAATAAACCTTCGGCAAAAACATCTTGCACATAAGCATTAACAGGATAAGTTAAATATTGTTCAATAATATGCACGAAAGCATCGACAACACCATTACTAATTTGTTTAACGGGTAATGTGTATGTTTTTACTGGGTCCAGAATGGAGAATTGAGGGAATACATAATCGCTACTAAAGGCGAGTTTTGATTGTAATTCTTCGCGTGTTATGACCGAACCTTTGTTCATTTCAGAGCCGGTTGCAGGTAAAGTGAGGACTGTACCAAAAGGTAAAGCTGATTTAATCGTCGCTCCTTGGCTTGTTACTACTTCCCACTTATCTCCAGGGTAGTTTACTGCAGCAGAAACAAACTTCACACCATCAATGACTGAACCGCCACCAACTGCAAGTAAAAAATCAAAGCCTTCTTTTTCTATTTTATCAACAGCTTTAATTAGCGTTTCATAACGAGGATTGGCTTCGATGCCACCAAATAGGTCAAATTGGCGTGAACCTAAGGCTTGTTCAACTTCATTTAAAGTTCCTGTTTTTCTTGCACTTTCACCGCCAAATAAAATAAGAACCTTAGCGTTTTTAGGGATAACTCGGTCAAGTTTGCTGATCTTACCTTCACCAAAAATGATACGAGTGGGGTTATAAAATTCGAAATTGTTCATATATGCCCTTAGTTGAAAGTAGAATTGCATCTAACAGTTGCATGAGTATAGATAAAAACGAATTTAGTATAACTTTAATTCCTTTTTTGTTTTGTTAATTTGATGCTATAAATGTACTTTATTGCAAATATTTATTTAAAGTAATGATTTTATTTTATAGTTAGTGTTGAAGCATACTCTTAAATAAATAATTCCACTATCAGATATGATGATTTAAATTTTCCATCAGTTGTTACTCAGAATAAAAAATCATTTGAATTAGTAAAAATACTTGCCCTGACTATTTCCTATTCATATCAAAAAGTGAATGCAAATATGCTAGAACATAATTGGTGTAGGGCAAGTACTATAAGTTAAAGCTGAAATTGGCATTTTTTGTGTATTTTGATGTTTTTTAGTCTAAATCATCTTTATCTACAGAATGGTGCACTAAAATGGTTTACAGATTAATGTTATAATTTAATCATTAAGCACAATCTTTTTTATAATTATTTTTTGCTGTGATGGGAGAGTATAGGATGATGAGACGTTTTATTAATTTAGAGCTTCCACCTCAGCCGAAAATCAATGATAAATGCGTAAGAAAACGCTTAAAAAATAGTATTTGTGAAAATTGTGCGACCAGCTGTCCTGTTGGTGCGGTGTCATTTGGACACATGGATGCCAGAATTGATAATGAATTATGTTTTCAGTGTGGTAATTGTTTATTTACTTGTCCTGTCGATGCTATTGAAAATATAGCTCCTCATGAACGAGCCTATCAGCACGATTATTTGGTTGTGAGTCATGATGAACCTGTTGCTAATGCAGATGAGTTAATTGTCTGGCATCGGCAATATGGGATACGGGGCCTACAAATTTCGGAGCCTTTAGTTGATAAGTGGTTGCCTGCAATAGCTTCATTGAATTTAAAACTTAAAATGTTGCAAGAACCCATTTGGCAATTACACATTGTTCAACCACCTGAGGTGGATAGTGGTCGCCGTATGATGCTGTTTCGTCAGAAATTAGACCCTAAACCATTGGATAAAGGCAAAGTAAGGACAGGATTAAATGCAAGAAAACAATTTTATCCTGAAGATAGCTGGTATAGAGTCAAGCTTGATACCGCGAGCTGCATTCTATGTGGTGCTTGTGCTAAAGTATGTGAGGAACATGCGATTGAAATTGATAATAACCAATTTTTAATAGACGAAAAGCGCTGTACTGGCTGTATGAGTTGCCAAGTTGTCTGTTTCCCAAAATCAATCCATGTGCAAGAACACGCTGCAAAAAATAGAGAACCGATGGTTTTCAACTATTATGATGGTCAGTGCCATACTTGCCATCTTCCGTTCTCGTCTTGGGAAGAAAATAGCCATATCTGCCCAATTTGTGCTCAGCATAAGAAACAAGGTTGGTTATAGATATTACCTATAGTAAATATAGAATGATAAGGCTCTGTGATAGAACCTTATCTGTGAATTAAATAGCCTGTTCTGTGGCTTTATTTAAATGATCAACGATGAGAGCAGCTATTTGCGGGTTAATTATTGGTGGCGTCTCGTGGCCCATTCCTTCAATAATTTCCAGTCTTGCATTGACTATATTATCGGCGATGTCTCGTCCAGCGGCGAGTGGAAATAATGGGTCAATAGAGCCGTGAATAACAAGTGTTGGCGCTTCTATATGCTGTATATAAGGTCGCAGGTCACCCGTGACTGCAACCGCAACAATTTGTCGTTTAGTTCCTTCTGGGGAATAATTGCGTGCTAACGATTGCTGTATATATTCACGATAATAATTTTCATCAAACGGATAACTTGTTGAACTAATACGACGGTAAAACGCTAGTTGTCCTGCTAAATAAGCCTCTAAGTTTTCTTTCGGGTCAGCACCTGAGCTCATGAGCATTTGCATCACATCAGGTTCACTTTGTGGTAGAGCCGGATTCCCCGTTGATGACATAATTGTGCAAAGAGATAAAGCCCGATCCGGGTATTTAGCCGCCACAAGTTGAGCAATCATCCCTCCCATTGAACGGCCGATAATATGTGCTTTATCAATAGATAAACTATCAAGTAATTGAATAATATCGTTAGCCATATCCATCAAGGTATAAGGAATAGCGAATTGTTCCCCATTTTGCATTTTTTGAATTAACGCATTGAGATTGATAGGGAGAAAATTATCCATATGAGGAGATAAACCCGCATCTCGGTTATCAACACGCAAGACATAAAAACCAGCATCGCTAATCTGCTGGCAAAAATCACGAGTCCAACTAATATTATGTCCACCTAGGCCGGGGATCAATACGATAGCTGGGTTCTCTGGCGTACCAAACGAATCATAAAAAAGTGAACCTACTGAAGTTGTTGTCATTTTTTTTCCAATATTTCGAGTATTATGCTCTTTATGCCGTAATTTTATGATAAATGCTAGTCATAAAAAGGCGTAAAGATTGCTAAGAATTAAAAGTCAATTTTATTTAGGGAAATTTCTCATTAGTGACAACGTTGCGAATTATAGGTGGCTTTACTGAGGAACGTGGCTAATATCAGCATAGCTGCAATGAATAACAGCGCAGAAGCAATAAGATTGGTATTAAAACTATTCAATAAGACAACAACACTGCCTAAAGCAGAGCCTAGTGCAATACCGCCATTGAAAAAAGCGATATATAAGGCACTTGTAATTTCAATGTAGCGGTTACTGTGTGCGATCATCCATGTCATTAACGTCACAGAAACACCACCATACGCAGCTCCCCAGACAATAATTATCATTCCTCCACTTAGCATGGATAGCGGTAAAGCCACAAATAAAATTAAACAAACTGTAATTAATAGCATAATGAAAATGAGTGAAAAATTTAATTTTTTCCCTGCGCTTAGGCCAAATATAAAATTACCAAAAATCCCCGCAATGCCATAAAAAAAGAGTATGAGACTAAGTTGTTCGCCACTCGCATTAAGGTGAGATATTAATAGAGGTCGAATATACGTAAAAGCCATGAAATGTCCAGAAACTAAAAGTAAAGTGATGGCTAGGCCAACTAAGATGACTGGGCGTTTTATTTGCGTAGAAAAGGCTTTAACTGAAAGATTTTTACTGTCAGATGTTAACGAAGGTAAAAATACTTTCATTAATAATAATAAAATCAATGATAATCCAGCAATTAAAATGAAAGCACTTCGCCAATTTAACCAATCACCAATAAATATTCCTAAAGGAATACCAATCACAGAAGCTGTAGCAACACCGCCAAAAATGAATGAGGTTGCTAAACTGATATGCTGAGATGCAACGAGCCGAGGCGCTATACCACCAGCAATTGCCCAGGTAATGCCAATACATACACCGACAAATATTCGGCTGATTAATAACAGTTCAAAGTAGGGGGTAAATGCGGCGAGTGAATTACAAACAATCAGTAAAATAGCAGCAAAAATGAGTAACTTTTTACGATCAATTTTGTGAGTGAATAGCACAATCAACGGGGAACTGACCGCTGCAATCATAGCTGGTAATGTCATTAATAATCCACTAAGACTAATCGAAATAGAAAATTGTTCTGCTATAGGCGTTAGCAGTCCAACGGGTAACATTTCAGTTGTTACGACTAAAAAAGTGGCAAAAGCTAGCGTTAATACCGCTCCCCATGATTGCACTCGATGTGCCGATGTAGAATTCTTGAGAACATGTGACGACATGATATTCCTAATAAAAAATAAACGAGTTGCTGTAGCTTATAGGGGACATTTTATGAGATAAATAACCTATTCGTAGCAACATTAGGGAACAATCGTGGCCAATTCGACAGAGTTATTGATGGATAACTTGATTGATTTAAAAGTTTTTGCAGATGTTGTAGAAACTCATAGTTTTACGCAATCAGCCGAAAGACTTTCATTATCACGTTCAGCTGTTGGTAAGTGCATTGCGCGTTTAGAAGGGCGTTTACAGACGCGTTTACTGCATCGAACCACTCGCAGTATTCATTTAAGCGATGAAGGTCAGGTTGTGTATGAGTCTGTCGTAAAAATATTGAAAGAAATTGAAAATGTTGAAAATATTCTAAGTCAAGGGCAACAACAACCAAAAGGATTATTGAGATTGACGGTGCCCGTTGTATTTGGCAAACGTTTTATTATGCCAATTGTAAAAATCTATCTAGACCGTTGGGCGGATGTTGAGGTGGATATTGATTTTAATGATGATTATTGCGACATAATCAGGGATGGGTTTGATGTTGCTATTCGAATTGGAGGCAATGATGATAATCGGTTAGTTCGAAAAGTATTAGCCCCGCACCGATTAATAACGTGTGCTACACCTCAGTATCTGCAAAAGCAGGGGATACCAGAGAATCTGCATGAATTACAACGGCATGACCTACTCGTTTTTCGTCATAGAGGGCATAATGTTCTTTGGCAATTTAATACTCATCTCGGCCTACAAACATGCAACCCTAAAGGGCGCTTAGTTTTAAATGATACAGAAGCGATTCTAACAGCGGCAATGGAAGGACAAGGGATATGCCAATTAGGGGCTTTTTTGGTGAGTAAAGAAATTAAAAGTGGGCATTTAGTCCCTGTACTCGATAATTTTTCCAAAATGGCTTCACCTATTTGTGCATTGTATCCAACAAAGCAGTTCCTGCCTCCCAAGGTTAGGGAATTTTTAGCATTATTTGATGAATTTTGGCAAGGTAAAGCCATTTGGGAACAATAAATAACAGACAATCGAGTTGTTTTTTCAGTCAATTCTGTACACAAATTAAAAATCGTTGCGATATGATAGGAAAATGAGTAACAGGTTTTCTCGAATATAATGATTGTTAATAGATTTTTAGGTTTTATATGATTTACTTTATTTCAGATACGCATTTTTGCCACTCAAATATTATTAACTTGTGTGATCGCCCTTTCAAAAGCACTAGCCACATGAACGACACATTAATCCATAACTGGAATGCTTATGTGACAGATCATGATGAGATTTACATTTTAGGGGATTTTTTATACAAGGGAAATGGGGCTGATGCCAATAAGATATTACGCCGCTTAGCGGGTAAAAAATACCTTATCCGTGGGAACCACGATAAATTTTTAGATGATCCTGAGTTTGACTCATCCTTATTTGAATGGGTGAGAAGTTATTATGAATTGGAATATCAAAAGCAAAAAATAGTATTATTTCATTACCCAATATTGGAATGGCAGGGCTTTTTCCGTGATGCCATTCACCTATATGGTCACGTCCATAATTCAGGAAAAGATCCTGAACAACGTAAACGATTAGACGTTTTAGGACCCCGTGCAATTAATGTGGGTGTCGATGTGAATGATTTCTTTCCCATCAGTATCAAAACGGTTTTAAAAAGGGCGAATGTCTAATTATCTTTTTTAGCGTATAAATAAGCTGAGGCTCTAGAATTACGAAGGTAGTGGGCCACGGTCTCCATCGATTTTTTCATATCTAACAAACGTTCGTTACGTAAGGTCTCAATCAAATTTTTACGTTAATCCGCTTTTAATCTACTAAAGTGAATTTTAACTTATGAGATCTGCTGAAAGGCCAAACAGTTCAATGTCATCATAGTTGTATAAACACAACCTTGATCTCCACCTTTGAAGATTTAGGTACGCTTTGAGCACTTAAAATTGCCATTGCCTTTTCAAATTAAGCTAATGATATTGAGGCTAAGATTCTAAAGACGTTAAGAATGTGCGCAATAGTTGGTTGAGAGCTTGTTGTTCCTGCTCTGATAAACAGGCGATTAACCTAGCTTGGTTTTGGGTATGTACTTCAACGACTTGGTTTATTAGCGCCAGACCTTCAGGCGTGAGTGAGACTAAAAAACCGCGTCCATCTTCAGGGTTGGTATGGCGGCTAACCAGTCCCGCTTTTTCCAACTGGTCAATTCGGTTCGTCATAGTTCCTGATGTCACCATCAGCGTGGCTAACATTTCCCCAGGGCTGAGTGTGTAAGGGGGGCCCGAGCGCCGTAAAGTAGCCAGCACATCAAAACTTGATCGGTTAAGACCAAATTTTGCAAACACTTTTTCCATCTCGCGATTAAGATGATGAGCTACATTGCCTAATCGGCCAATTAGCCCCATCGGGCTAATATCCAGATCAGGGCGTTCTTTTGCCCATTGTTGAGTGATTTTATCTATTCTATCCATAGGCAGATAATGACCATTAATTATCTTGACGTCAAGGTAAAATAAAACTATCTTGACCTCAAGATAAATGACAAGGATCAAATTATGGATCGTTATACCGTTTTAGGACTCACGGCTTTAGCCCCGATTGTTTGGGGAAGCACTTATTTAGTGACGACAGAAATGTTGCCAGCAGGAGTACCTTTAACACTGGCAATGCTACGGGCGCTACCTGCGGGGCTACTATTAATATTGTTTTTACGTAAGTTACCACAAGGGATCTGGTGGCTACGAGTGGTCATTTTGGGTGCACTAAATTTTTCAGTGTTTTGGTGGTTGTTGTTTATTGCGGCGTACCGTCTGCCCGGTGGTGTTGCTGCAACAGTTGGGGCAGTTCAGCCGCTGGTGGTACTGTTTCTAAGCCGCTGCTTACTCAATAACCGCTTATCATTTGTGTCTATTATCGCTTCGGTCACGGGGATATTCGGTGTTGCCATTCTATTATTAACCCCGAGTGCGGCATTGGATACACTGGGTATCGTCGCGGGTTTAGCGGGTGCTTTTTCTATGGCGGCAGGAACGGTATTAAGTCGTCGTTGGCAACCACCAGTAAATGCATTAACTTTCACATCATGGCAATTAACGGCAGGAGGGTTGATATTGTTACCTTTTGCTCTGTGGTTTGAGCCTGCTTTACCGCAGCTGACGACTTTGAACATTGTCGGTTTAGGTTATTTGACGTTGATTGGCGGGGCGGTGACATATGCGTTATGGTTCCGTGGGCTTGCGATATTAGGGCCAAGCGCTGTGGCTTCATTAGGCTTTTTAAGTCCGGTTAGTGCCGTGATCCTCGGATGGTTCTATCTTAATCAGCAATTAAGCCCGTTGCAGTTTATTGGCATGTTGGTGATTTTATTGAGCGTTTGGGCAAGTCAGCGGGCTGAAACGAAGAAAGTTATATTTGCTCATCAAAACTAAAGAGTCATTTAACCGTTGTTTGATATGGACTTACACGCAAAGGTTTGTCTAGCTCTAATTTTGAGTGATTGAATCTATGACTTCTCATGCAGTTGAATCACACATTTTCTGAGGCTAGCTTTTAATTCAACGGATGATGAGTAACAATCTCCAACATGCTAAGATTATTATCATTTAATCATACAAAGCGGCCGATATGTTATTCTCTGATGAAGAAAACACCATTCAAATTGCGCCTGATGCCTACTTATTAAAAGGTTTTTTACTGAGGCATAGTAATACCCTGTTACCCGCTTTAGCTGAGGTCATCAAAGCAAGTCCATTAAGGCACATGGCAACACCTAACGGTTACCAAATGTCAGTTGCCATGACCAACAGCGGGGAGTGGGGATGGGTAACCGACCAACAAGGTTATCGATACAGTAAACGTGACCCTGTCACTAATTTACTTTGGCCTGCAATGCCGTCTATTTTTCGTCAACTCGCTGTTTCTGCGGCAAAAACAGCAGGATTTGAGGACTTTGAACCAGATGCCTGCTTAATTAATCGTTATGCAGTGGGAAGCAAACTTTCTTTGCATCAAGACAAAGACGAAGCCGACTTTTCTCATCCTATTGTTTCCTTTTCCCTTGGGCTACCTGCGATATTTGATTTTGGGGGAAATACTCGGGAAGCACCTAAAATAGCCATCAGCTTGGAACACGGTGACGTTATCGTTTGGGGAGGCCGTTCTCGCTTAAATTTTCATGGCATAAGAACAATTAAAGCAGGACAACATCCGTTGTTAGGCCCTTATCGATTTAATTTGACATTCAGACGCTCTCAAGCCTAATCCCTGTTCGTTATAGTCTTCCAACGATATGTTCTAGCAGCAGAAAAGTGACTGCATATTTAGCTTTTGTATATTTAAGAATGAGGGAACAAAAAATATTATTGAATAAAGAATTAGATACACCTATAAATAATGCCTATAAATAGATATGGATAGGAATAATAGGTGAGTAAATGTATAGCTTTTTAAATGATTATAATGAAATTGCCCATCCGGTTGTCATGGATACCTTGAATAATTTAGTAGGGAAACGCTTTAAAGGTTATGGAACTGACGAAGTATGTGAGCGAGTCGCTCAGCAAGTTAAAACGCGTATTAGCCAACCTAATGCTGCTGTGCATTTTTTCAATGGTGGAACCATCACTAACCTAACGGTTATCTCTCATATTTTACGCCCACACCAAGCGGTGATTGCCGTAGATAGTGGCCATGTGGCAACACACGAAACAGGCGCCATTGAAGCAACGGGCCACAAAGTTATAACTGTGAGTTCGGCATCAGGTAAATTAACGCCGGAACACATTACTAAAGTGTTGGCAGAGAATAATGATGAACACACGGTGCAGCCTAAACTCGTTTATATCAGTAATTCAACAGAAATTGGCACCGTTTATCGTAAGCAAGAGCTCGTGGCATTGCGTGAGGTCTGCGACACTCATGGGTTATTGTTGTTTATGGATGGTGCTCGTTTAGCGTCAGGTTTGATGTCTAAAGCCAGTGACTTAACCATAGAAGACGTGGCCAAATTAACCGATGTTTTTTACATTGGCGGCACTAAAATTGGAGCACTAACGGGTGAAATTTTGGTCATTTTAAACCCTGCACTAAAAGCCGATTTTCGTTTTAGCATTAAGCAAAAAGGGGGGCTGCAAGCGAAAGGCTGGTTACTAGCCGCTCAGTTTGAACCGCTATTTAATAATGACCTTTACTTCAAACTGGGTAGCCATATCAATGAGATGGCGACTCAGATAGCCCAGTATTTTGCAGGCAACGGCTTTGATTTTCTTGCACCAGTTGAGTCGAATCAAATTTTTGTCATCCTACCAAATGACCTTGCTAAAAAATTATTAGCGCATTATCAGCTCAATGTTATTTGTCAACCCACGCCCGACACAACCTGCGTGCGTTTTTGTACATCATGGTCAACCACTCAACAAGATGTCGACAAACTGCAGCAAGTATTTAATTCATTAAGTTAATTATGAGTATTCTACTAATCGGTAACATTTATCGGTTAGTATCTCTCAGTGAGTATTTAGGGGCTACAAAGGAAAAATCTACGTTCCCAGCGTAGGTTCCCTATTTACGATTTCTCGCATAGACTGACGCATTACTATTTATCATGATGATGGCTAATTTTCTAACGTAGTGAGCCATTTACCATGCCTTGGACTTTTTCTCATCCTGCGGTTGTTTTTCCTATCAAGCAAAGCAAATACGGGCGCTTTCTAAGTTTACCGGCTTTGATTTTAGGCAGTCTAAGTCCTGATTTATTTTATTCTGTGGCTTGGTATGATGCTGCATCGACGGCTCATGAATGGTTAGGGTGGTTATATACCGGCTTGCCGCTGTGCTTGTTGATATTTTTTATCACGCAAAAGACAGCATTTTTCTTACAGTATGCAGTACCATTTTCGATAAAAAGTAAATTTAGTTATTCTTTTCGTCATATCACCGTCCTTCTGGCTTCTTTTTATATAGGTGCTGCAACACACATTGTTTGGGATTCCTTTACGCATGAATCAGGGGCAATGGTAAGGCAATTGGATTTTTTGCAGCTGGGTGTTTTCAATATGACGGATACCCAAGAAATTGCAATTTACAAGTTATTACAACATCTTGGCTCATTATTGGGATTGCTTTATTTATTGTTTAAGTATTGGCAGTATCACCGTAATCAATTAATTATTATACAAAAACAGAATTTACTAAAATTAAAAGCTTTGCTCGTTATAGCTATAATTTCTGTTGTCTGTGCATAGCCTGTAGCATATCGGTTCGCAACAAATTTTAACCGCTTTGTTTACTTAGAGCTGACCTTGATGGTGCCTTTTTTCTTTGGCGCTGTACTATTATTCGCTTTAGTAAAATATAAACGACGTGAAAGAAAGGATCTCGGTTAACTTATTATTACTTCACTAATAACCCAGCGAGTATTTTATCAATAGCATCAATACTTTTTTGTAGGCGCTTTTGGCTGTCACCTTGTGAAATCCAATAAGCTGCCTCAGCTAAACCGCCGTTAATTAGGAAGGCGAGGGCTTGAGTATCAACATCCCCAATAATTTCTTTTTCAACTAATTCACGCAGCAAAACATCAATTTGCTCTGTACATTGTAGGTTTGATTTTACTAAAAAATCCCCTAAAACGGCTTTTGCATCTCGCAAAATTATTTGCTGATATTCGGGCTCTAATGCCATTTCTAAATAAGCATGGCAACGTTGGCAAAAACCTTCCCATTGACCAATGGAATGCTCTGTAATGGCCTGCAGTCGTGCATTCATTTGTGTGTCAACTTGCTCAACGACCGCAGCAAATAGACCTTTTTTATCACCAAAATGATGATAAAGCGCCCCGCGAGTTAAATTGATACTGGCAGCGACCTCATCCATAGATGTTTCGGCATAACCTAAGCGGCAAAAATAATCACGAGCCGTTACTAAAAGAGCTGCGCGGGTTTCTGCCATTTGTGCTTGTGTTCTTCTCGCCATAAAACCTCTTACATACAGTTCGTATAATTATTTACATTCACTGTGTATGATTATATCATAATTATACATACCCATTGTATGTATAATAAAATTAATATCGGAGAAAGCCATGTTGAGTCGTTATCATGCACTGTTTAAAGCCAAGGGAAGTCCACGTTTTGCGATAGCGGGACTGTTGGCTCGTTTATCACTCCCTATGATGGGAATTGGCATAATCACGATGTTAGCGCAATTAAAAGGCAGCTATACCTTAGCGGGGTTGGTTTCCGCGACTTTTGTTCTGACTTATGCCTTGCTATCGCCTCAAGTTTCCCGCCTAGTGGATAAATATGGTCAATTTCGGGTATTGCCTGTAGTGACGGTGATCAGCGTATTAGGTGTCGTGATCATCATTACCACGACCTGGTTTTCGTTACCCGATATAGGGCTATTCATTGGGGCGTTATTGGCTGGTGCGATGCCAAGTATGTCTGCAATGGTAAGAGCGAGGTGGACAACGCTTTATAAAGGGAAACCGATATTACAAACCGCATACTCTTTAGAGACGGTATTTGATGATGCAACCTTTATTATTGGTCCGCCTTTATCGGTAGGGATCACTGTCGCACTGTTTCCACAAGCAGGTTTATTGGTTGCTTCTATTTTATTAGTGATTGGTGTTGTGTTATTTGTACAACAGCGTGGTACAGAACCTCCCATTAGTGAAAATGAAGTCACGGTTACAGCGAATAAAACGATTATAACCATGCCGAGCTTGCAAATATTGATCGTCTTAATGATTGCGCTCGGGGTGATTGTCGGTAGTGTTGATATATTGAGCGTGACATTGGCACAGTTACAGCAGCAGCCAGCGATGGCAAGTTTAGTACTTTCGGCTTATGCCGTCGGTTCCTGTGCAATGGGGGTTATTTTTGGGACGTTAACCTTTAAAGCATCATTATCACGCTTGCTGTTTGTGAGCGGGTTAATGACGTTTTTATCCATTATTCCTATTTGGTGGGTTGCTGGCGTTTATTCGTTATCTTTAGTGGTGTTTATTTCAGGCTTGTTCTTTGCGCCGACAATGATTATTGCCATGTCATTGGTGGAAAAAATAGTACCAGAAAATAGATTAACGGAAGGAATGACATGGTTGTTGGCAGGGTTAAATATTGGGGTCGCCATTGGCGCCATGTTGACTGGGAAAATGGTTGATACTTATGGGGTTCATGCAGGCTATATGGTTGCGATTGGGGGCGGGATTTGGGTGGTGATTTCTACCACATTAAGCCATTTGCAAGCAGGTAAGCGACACAATGCTTCAGTAGAATGGGAAGAATACCCTTAAAACCCACGTAAAATAGGCAAAGACAATGTTAAAATAAGCAAAACAAGCATAATAAGGATGTAAAATGAATTCTCCTATTTTTCGAACGGCAACACTTCATGATGTTGACCATTGCTATGCCATTGAAATCGGCTCCTATGAAGGGGATGAGGCAGCGACAAGAGAAAAAATTGCTACGCGGATCGCTCAGTATCCAGAAGGCTTTCTCTGTATGGAAATAGCGGGTGAAGTGATTGGCTTCATTAACGCAGGGTGCGCTTGGGATGTTGTGATGTCCGATGAAGCGTTTAAAGAATTAATTGGTCATGATGCAGAGGCCCCTAACGTTGTGATTATGTCTGTCGTGGTACACCCTAAATACCAAGGAAAAGGCTATTCTTCTTTATTGATGAAAGCATTCATTGACTCAATGCGGAAAATGAATAAGAAAACTATTCATTTAATGTGCAAGGAACGTCATATTGATTTATATAAACATTTTGGCTATCAGTATGTTAAACCATCAGAATCAGATCACGGTGGAATGGTCTGGCATGAAATGGTGATGGAATTAGCATAAAATGGATGTTTATCTGGAAAAGGTATTTTCTTGTATTTGTAAACCAGCTTGGGTTACTTATTTTAAACGTTAAGAATATGTCTATAAAACTATCTACACGGCTTTTTGCCTTTGTCTGTTATGATAGTTAACATGATATTTTTATTATTTTGGATACAATAATGGTGATCTGGGTTGATGCGGATGCATGTCCTAAAGTGATTAAAGAAGTTTTATACCGTGCGGCAGAGAGAGAAAATGTGCAAGTCACTTTTGTTGCCAATCAGCGTTTAACAGTCCCCCCATCACGGTTTATAAAGACGCTACAAGTTCCTGCGGGGTTTGATGTTGCTGATAACGAAATTGTATTACGTGCGCAAACCAATGATTTGGTGATCACTGCGGATATTCCATTAGCTGCAGAAGTCATGGAGAAGGGCGCAAATGCCTTAAACCCACGAGGTGAGCGTTATAGTGAGGCGACTATCCGTGAGCGCCTAAACATCCGTGATTTTATGGATACGATGAGGGCAAGTGGCGTGCAAACCGGGGGCCCTGCTAGTCTAAGCCAACGTGATAGGCAGCAATTTGCCAATGAGTTAGACAAATGGCTATTGCAGCGTAAGAAAAACCTAATGTCTTAATCCTCGACAACATAATGGCCTTAACACAAGAGCGTTAGGCCATCGAGGAAAAAAGAGTTAATAATTCACCAGCCAATGTTCAATTTCTTGATAAGTACCTTGAAATAGGATGCGTTGTTGTTTTTTGGCTAATTGATAACGATACATGGGGTCATAATACTCGTTTAATAATGGGCATAGCCAAGAATAGTGTACGCGCGTTTCCCCAGTTTTTTCTTGTTCAGTAAGTGCAACATCGAGTAAACGAGTCAGTTCAATAGTACGTTGTGAACCTAATCGTTTACGGATCGCAAAAAGCCCATGATGCAAATATTCCTTATATTCTAGCCAACCTTTTTCTTCGCCAAAATAACCGACAAACTCTTGTATCATACGGTCAAAATACTCGGATTTTAGCCTCTCAAGTCGTAAATCAAATGGATCTTCAATAACGACAATAGCGGCGTTTTCCATTTGAGCTCGTAATACACTCGGCAGGCTATTAGTACCAATGGCTCGCCCTTCATCCTCTAATACCCAGCGGTGGTGATTTTCCGCTTTTTTTAACAATGTAACTGCAAGGTGGTTTTCAAACGTGGCTTGGGGAAATTGTGGTTGTAATGTTCGACCAAAAGATGAGCCACGATGGTGCGCAATACCCTCTAAATCAATACCATCCGCTAAATGATGAACAAGGGTTGTTTTACCGTTACCGGTGCATCCGCCTACTAAAATAATAGGGCGTTGAGTCAATTCATTAATGGCGTCAATAGCTGCTTGACGGAGTGCTTTATACCCACCTGAAATTAAAGGATATTCGATCCCAACCTCTTTGAGCCAAGATTGAACAATATGAGATCGCATACCACCTCGAGCACAGCAGATATAGCCAGATGTATGTTGCTGACAAGTATTTACCCAAGCGGCAATACGCTCTAATTTGTTATTTCCACTAACAAGTTTATGTCCTAATTCAACCGCCTTTTTAGAACCTTCTTGCTTATAGCAAGTCCCAACGGCAGCACGTTCATCATCATTCATTAAAGGAAGGTTAATGGCTGCGGGCATCGATCCTTGCTGAAATTCAACAGGAGCACGAACATCAATCAATGGGGTATCAGTAGCTAATATTTGACGTATATTTTGAGAAGAGGGCACTAATTCCATAATAAGCAGAATAATCTTTAAAGTTGCAATGAGTCTTACTATACTCCTAAACCCGTCATTTGGCATCTTATGTTAAGTTTATAAAGCGCGATAGTACTTGGCTAAATAAAAGTGTTATATTGGTTTTGGATATTTCAATGTGGATAAGGGGTAATACGATGAAAATGCTAACCATTCAAGAGATGACCGACACTCAAAAAATGCAAGTTCGCAGTAGACTCGCCCAAGAAAGAAAAAAACTGGGTCGTGAACTTACTAAATCTGAAGAGAGTAAAGTCAAAAAATTAGCGATTGCTGAAGTATCTAAAGAGGCTGATAAACAAGCAAAAAAACAACGAGCACAAAAGAGAAAAGATAAATTAGTACCAAGTGACGAAACGTATAGCTGGTCTTCTGCAAATCATACGCGAGGATATCGTTAATTTCCTTACAAAATGCCGAATGCGAATTAGTCGTTTTTTTGGGACAAGTAAATAAGCCAAGTAAAAGCTATTAATTTGATTTTTAATAAGAATATTCTACTGGTTATTTTAGTGAAGACATCGTAATTTGACGCAATTCAACCTTCAATCAGATGCCTTCAAAATGAAAAAATTAATACTATTATTAGTGTTGTTCTGTGGATTTGCGGTGGCCAAACCAAGCTATCATAGCAACTATTCACGCAATGATACTATTCCAGTATATATTTGTGCATTATCACCTTTTTCTGAATTTTATGCGGAAGTAGGCATATCGGAGCAAGTTGCGAGGCAAAAAGCGGCTCGCCGTTGTGAGTTAGAGCGAGGACAACGCAGTATTTTTTGTAAAGCCAAAGATGCAAAATGCAGTAGTAGTAAGTTATCGTTCAATGACCAGCAATATATTGAAGATAGTATCGTTGTTTTCACCAAATCGTGGCAAAAAGGGGACTATCTTGAAGTGTCGGACGATATCCCATATTTATCACGCTATCATTTCTCAGATAAAATATCTTCTTTTATTATCCCTGATGGTTGGATAGTTCGTTTTTACGAAGGGGATAATTATACAGATAAATACCATACCGAGACCGGAGGTTCACATAATACCTTAGGTTACAAAGAGAAAACGCGCTCAATAAAAATCATTAGTCGCTGATCAAAAATGGTAATCTCAGGAAAGCCAGTTTTGCTTTTTTATGTTTTTGTTAGGATTAATACCTATCAGAGTCGAAGTAAGTAATCTTAAATATCGCCTTAATATTATAATTAATTTAAGTTAATTATGATTTACACCATAATAATAGAGAAAGAAAAATTAACTAAAGGAATATAAGGGTGAGAAATAAAAATATCATATTAGGCGTTTTTTTAGTGGTTGGAATTTTGTTTTTATTGGGAACAGTACTAACACTTTATTCGGGTGTGAGTAAGGTGAATAAGGGGATTGAAACGGTAGGAATTATTATTGACCTGGATGTTAGTATTTCGGATGATAAATCAAAAAGTTATTTTCCAATCATTGAATTCACTACACAAGATAATCAAAAAATCGAGTTTCGTTCCTCGATGGGTGGTAGCAGCTATCGTGGCACTATAGGACAACCTATTGATGTACTATATGACCCAGAAAAACCCCATGATGCAGTGATTAATTCATTATTTGGTATTTATGGTTTAAGTATTATTTTTGGTATTTTTGGGGGGATATTTACGCTAATTGGTGGTATTCCGTTTGCTTTTGGTATGGTGCGTAAAAAGAAAAATGCACGCTTACTGCGTGAAGGCACCCCAATTCAAGTGAAAATCACTGGAATTGAAAAAAATACGATGATCCAAATAAATAAAAAATCTCCATATCAAATTATAGCGGATGTTCATGATAAAAGCATTAATACCATCAAACGCTACAAGAGTGATAATATTTATTTTGACCCGACACCTTATATTGATCGTGAAAACGTCACGATTTACATCGATAAGAACAATGCTAATAAATATTATATGGATGTAAGTTTTCTACCCAAAATAAAATAGTGAACAGTGACCGTTTTAAACCACCTTTAAGCGACTAGGGGATTGTCTTTTATACATAAGTCCTTCACATGATGTGAGGGACTTTTTTTGAACTAAATGACTAAACACGATTGGAGAGGTAGTTTTAAACGATGGATTAAGCCATTAAATTCTATTTAACATAATATGCATTATGCGAACCTAGGTATAAAATGAAGAAATCCAGCATTCTGGCTGGCTAATTGTGTTGCTTCATTTAGGCTCTAAATCGATGTTTTTTCCATCATCTGCTATCATTAGCTCAATCTTAGATCGTCATGGTAAGTTCAAATGAAAATGCATAACCCGCCACACGTTGGCGAACTCATCAGCGAAACCTTAATTGAATCAAATATTGATATCGCCACATTCGCTAACATGCTGAATGCTGAGCTGTCTTTTACTCAACAGCTCATTAGTGGTCAAATCAAACTTAATGTCGAATTAGCTGAAAAATTATCTTCACAACTTGGAAGCTCACCAAATTTTTGGTTGAACATTCAAAATAGGTACATAGATCATTTGTCAAAATAAGTCGCTTTACTTTTCTTTTGTCTTCGACCGTCTAGCTTATTAATTGTTGAATGTAACGTTAAAAAAAAGTCTAACAGGAGGCGCAAGCGCAGTACCTCAAAAATTAAGAAGTCCCCCCTATTTTTCGGCGGTTAACCATAAGTAAAATATATAAATAAAATTATGCCGCCTTACATGCCCTTAACGGGCATCAAATAAAAGTTAGTAAAATATATGGGTTAGATATAAGCAGGCTGCGCCTACTTATACCTAACCCTAACTATTTAAATAGTATGAAGTATTCGAGCGCGAATAAGGATATACATAACGGAAGTATCTTCATTTTTAGAATTCGAATCAAAAAGCCAGCCGATTAAAGGAATATCGGAAGCATCTGGTGTAGATGTTGAAGAATTAACAGCATTGTGCTGAATTAAGCCACCGATTAGCAAGGTATCACCGTCTTTAAGTTGAACTGTAGTGTCAATCATACGTTGATTAAAAACGATATCAGTTGCTGAAGAAATATTAGAAACACTATCAGCCTTTGACTTTATGGTTAACATAATTTTATTACCATTAAGAACCACGGGAACTACATCAAGAGAAATTCCGACATCACGCCTTTCAATAGTTTGAAACGGATTTTTTATATCGATGCCCTCACCTACAATTATAACGCGCTTCAGATTGATAATGTCGATATGACGGCAAATATTGAAATTTACGCCATTCAAAGCCCTTTTCTTGAAAGGTATGAACATCTTTCATGACTGAAATTGGTGCAGAAAAAGCAAAATAATCAATAAAAACAGGGCGAGCTGATTGTGAACTCATTGTAAGCTCTCCCTATATCCTAAAAAATTCCCTGAAACTGCCGTAGTTGGCGCTAAGATAAAATTATCTTGAAAACAGTTTGAACACTCTTTTATCAATTCATCGAAAGAACGATAGAAATCCCACTCAATACCAACTTGAGCATTAATGCCGTACCCTTCTATAAAATCGAAATAAACAATGTTCATAAGTCACCAAAAGTGTTTACATGTCTTAAAAATTAACACCTGAAATAGGTAGAGAACATTTAAAGAAACAGATAACAGAAGTTACTACACTAATGAAAATATCTGATAATAAAGAACAATTTAATTTGTTATTTAAAAAACGATTTAATACAGATCCACAATGTGAACTTGAATTAGTGTTTAAAGAAGAAGTTAAGCCTAGCATAAAAAAAGAGCACCAAAAAAATTTGAACTTACCTCTTGATTGATTCGCACAATGCACTCTATGTGTAAAGACGAACCTTCCCGATTGCGGTAGACCCCAACCCATTCTACCGCAATCGCTCAGAACCCTTTTGTAACATAGCGTCATACATTAAGCGAACCTAAGCTGTAATAGCAAAGTTGTAATGTCCGTTCTGGGCTAAGCTCACCATTAAGGGCTTCACATGACGGCTTATAGAGCGGAGTTATTTACCTTGGAAGATGTTAAATGACTAAAAGTGATCCAGAAAGTGATCCAGGATGTGATTGACCAGCGCCTGCCAACTAAAATGGCAGCACAACGATTAGGAATATCTGCTCGCCAATGCCGACGGCTACTAGTTCGCTATCGTGCAGATGATCCTTTAGGGATTGTTTGTTATTAGCAGTATTGCTTTAATTATCTGATTTTATAAATTATTATTTTCTTGAGCTTGCATATATGAACTCCGGCTAGTAGCTCGATCAATATAATCGTTGAGAGCAGGTTTGAGGCTAATATGGCATAGCCTAGCCCAAAGGAGCGTATGCGACAGAAATATATCAGCTAGAGTGAAATTATCACCAGCGACCCATTCGTTATTTTCATCGAATTTAAATTGTTTGGTCACATTTTCAGATTCTTCTTTAAAGTAATCAACTAACGGTAAAACGCGTTTTTCTTCAGGAACAAAAACAAGTTGTTTTAGTAAATTCCAGATAGGCGATTCTAAGTCTGTTAATGCAAAGCTTATGTAAGACTCAATAACTGATTGTTCTTTAATATCAGATGGATAAAAACTTTCCTTTGGGAATTTATGGCACAAATAATGACATATCGCAAATGTCTCTTCTATTGAAACATCCCCATCTACCATAAACGGAACTTTACCTCGTGAGTGAGGTGATTTAGCTTTAGGTTTATCGCTGAACATATCAACTTTAACTGTTTCATAATCAACGCCAAGTTCTTCTAATGTCCATAAAACTCTCAGAGAACGACTTCTAGGGTAAGTATATATTTTCATAAAAAACCAGCTCATAACTAAGTCATGCCTCACCTTAACTTAAATGCACATAAACATACACGACTTAATTTATGATGGTCATTTCAACTTTGCTGAGAGGCGGACATTTTAACTTAGCCTTGACACAAGTGTGAAATGAAGGAATCTAGTGTTTTTAATAATGATTAACAAGAGGCGCAAGTGTGTCCCTCTGCAACTTACCAGTCCCCTTTTAGGTTGCTTATTGATCGTTAACATTTAGCATGCTATCTTTGTTTTTCCATTAATCATGAATGGAGATTTTATGTTTCAACTATTACTTATGCTTTCAGAATTGCTAGTTGCTTCTTATGCGCAGAGTTATTGCGAAGAAAAATTAGATGAATTAAAAAAGAAATAAATTCATAAACAGAATCATCTCGTTATGATTCTGTTTGTTTTTACACAAATATTTAACCTTTCTAGCACATGTGATAACATGTGTTGCAGTAGCAAAAAATAATATTAATTCAGCTATATTGAATTAAGTTTTTAAAAAATAAATAAACTAAATAGCCTGAGCTGTAACCAGATCATTTGATTAGACTTTGTCTACGATCATTAAGCTCTTTCGAGTTGATTCTTTTTAGTCCGGTTATAATCATTGATGAACCGAGTTACTTCATGTAACTGCATGTGTGGTTTTCTAGTTCTTTGTCCATAGAAGAAGCGCGTTTCAGGTAATTTAACACCAAGAATCTTATTATCACTTAATCGCGCATTATTATAATCAATCCAGCCAATTTTAGCCATTTTCAAAAATGATTGCTCACTAATCCAAACAGTTTTCATCTAATTTATTCCCTATAAATTATCACTGAAAGACTCTTTCACCATTGAGTTCTAACCTATTGAGTACATTAGGTCGAATAATTAAAATCCTGTCAACCAGTGGTGAATTTTCGGTTTTGTGGAACTTGATAAGCACCATTGATTAGCTTTTTCTTCTTTTTAATTTATTATTAGTAGTGCTTTTAAATAAATATGTCGACAAATAAAAGAGGTTAAAATAAGTCGATTAACAAATAAGTAACGCTAAGAAAATTAAGCTTAAAATTAGTTGAAGTCATAAAGAGCTTTCTAACGATGAACTAATTACTCTTAGGGGTAGATCATTTATTATAATACTTGCTACGAATTCTGTCGTACTATTAGTGAAGCGTATCGATTGTTTAGTATTTTTAGAACAATATATCCACCCTTCATTAAAATCGTCCATAGCCATTTTATGCCCTTTTGATTCAATTTATATTTTGATTATTAATGCATTATAAATTTCACTTATGTTGTTTTCAATCAAAAAAACCTCTTAAACGTGTCCGCCCCCCCATTAATTGAGACATACCAACTTAGAGTTTTCTAATATGACGGATGAAGTAACTGGGAATGTTACGCTAAAGCTGATATTGAACTTACAACAACTTTGTAGTTAATGTTATATGGCGTTAGAATAAAGGCATGCTGACACAACAATAACAAATTTGAGGTTTCCATGATTATATTAGTAACAGGTGCTTCTTCTGGCTTCGGTGAATCAATAGCTCGTAAATTTATTCAAAATAACCATACCGTTATTGGTACAGGGCGCAGAACCCAACGTTTAGATGCTCTACATCAAGAGTTAGGCGATAAATTTTATCCATTAACATTGGACGTCCAAGACAGAAAAGCAATTCAGTCTGCAATAACCAATCTACCTACCCACCTTAAAAATATTGATGTCTTAGTCAATAACGCCGGCCTTGCATTGGGTTTAGAACCAGCTTTTGACGCAAATCCAGATGATTGGGAAGTAATGATTAATACCAATACGAAGGGTTTAGTGAATATGACCTATGAAGTGCTACAAAATATGGTAGCCGAAAATCATGGCCACATAATTAATATTGGTTCAACGGCGGCAAGTTGGCCTTATAAGGGCGGAAATGTCTATGGTGCAACCAAAGCGTTTGTTAAACAATTTTCTTTAGGTTTGCGTGCAGACTTACAAGGCAAAAAAATTCGAGTGACCGATATTGAACCAGGTTTAGTGGGAGGAACGGAATTTTCTAACGTTCGTTTTAAAGGTGATGGAGACAAAGCTGCAAGTCCTTATAAAGGCGCTGAAGCTTTAACACCTGAAGATATTGCTGAAACCGTTTATTGGGTAGCCACATTACCTGAGCATGTGAATGTAAACCTATTAGAACTGATGCCTGTGTGCCAAACTTTTGCGGGTTTAACCGTTCATAAACAGCTTTAATTTTTAGTACTATTCCATATGACGAAACGCCCTGCTTTTGGCTATACTCAAGTTATTGATCCTACTTAGTAAGGAATTTTTACATGAGTGCACATAAAATTTTAAAAACTGGCTTAACCGCGATTTGTTTTTGTCTCCCACTCTTTTGGGTAACATCAGCTTCTGCTGCACAAACTACAACCTCATGTACTGCTGGCAGTACATGTGTTTCTGTAGGTCAAGGCGATGATTCTCTTAACAAAGAACAAGCCCGCCAAGAGAAAGAGCAGTGGGATGAAACGCGTATGCTACGTAAAAAGGTCAACACTCGTTCTGAAAAAGAATTTGATAAAATAGATGCGGCTTTTGATGCAAAAGACAAATGCGAAAAAAGTCTTAATCTAAACGCCTATTGGGAGCCTAGTACTAAGCGTTGTCTTGATGTAAGCACTGGTCGTCCAATTAACCCATAGTTTTTTCTGTAATTGTGTTCATATGGAAATGTTTACTAAGGAGGTATAATGCAAAAGAAATTATTAGTACCACTGTTTATGTTGATGGTAGCGCCTGTCCTCGCTCAAGCTTCATGTGAAAGTGTAATTGAAGAGATCAAGCAAAAAATTATCAACAATGGTGTACCGGTAGATAATTTTACCTTGGTTGCGGTACCTAATGATGAAGTTGACGCTTCTAAGGGACAAGTCGTTGGCCACTGCCAAAATGATTCATATAAAATTATTTATACTCGTCATTAATTGACTTTTAGGGGTAAAACAAAGGGCGCTCATCTAATGATAGCGCCCTTTTTCCTTGCATTATGTTTATTATGCAGGGATCGCTATAAATTGTTGTAGTTTTTCAACATCAAGGTAGTGACCTAATTCTCTTTCTTCTGGACGTAATAAGTATGGAATTTCGCCAATTAATGGCGCTTTGAGATGATATTGCAACCTTTCAATAATTTGTGCGTAATGGGCTAAACCTGGATTAATACGATTTGCCATCCAACCAATTAGAGGTAAGCCATCTGCCCTAATGGCTTCGGCTGTTAATAATGCATGGTTTACGCAACCATGTTGGATGCCAACGACTAAAATAACACCCACTGGTTGGCCTTTAAGCCAATCTGCATAAAACGTATTATCATCAATAAGATAACGCCACCCGCCATTCCCTTCAATGACGACCATGTCACATTGGCTATGCAAATACTCTAAGCCTTGTTTAATTTTATTAAAGTCAATGCTGTTTTTATGACTGTAATTATCCGTTATCCGTACAGGGTTAACTTCATCATAAGAGACTAAGTCTTTAGATACGCTATGAATAAGTAATGCATCTTTATTTCTAACCCCTTCAGGGGTATCAATGCACTGGTCTGCAATAGGCTTATAGCCTACCGCCTTAATCCCTTGACCATTAAGTGCTTGCAATATGGCAAGCGTCGATACTGTCTTCCCTACATCTGTATCTGTCCCGGTAATAAAGAGATTGATCATGGTCTTTTTCTATCCTGAAGTGACAGACTTGCACAGCAACAAGCTGCAAAAATGATATGGATTCAGTGTATTGGAATGGGAAAACGATAATTTTGCGTTAGCTCAATTTTGTGTACGATAGTGTAAAGATTATCGAATAGACTTAACCTTGCAGCAATTGCAGTAGCAGTGAACCATCATATAATGCACGTTGTATTAGTGAAGTTTCACTTTCTTGAATTGTATACATGGATTTTTCTATCTGCAAATTAGTAGAATACAGAGGGATTGTGTATTGATTAATATGATGAAGTAACTTATCAAAAAACAATTCAAAAATTTGATTCAAAGGAGAATTAATTAAAATTAATTCAGTTCCGAGCAAGTTTACGATTATTGCTAATGGTTTTGCTAATTGTTTTGCAATTTTATCAATAAGGTAAACACAAAGTGCATCGTTAATTTTTGCACCAGTACAAATATTATCAATACAAATAGTATGTTGGTGTAAATATGAGTCTGGATAACGGGCCAGTAACTGATTTGCTTGTCGCACAATTGCAGGCATAGAAACTTGTGTCTCTAAGCACCCTCGCCCACCACAGTAACAAGTTTCATCTAAGTTAAGCTCTGATTGAACATGGCCAAATAAAATAGGCCTCTGAGTGTTGGCATCTAAAGTGATCCCATGGTTCAATGCCATCAAATCGACAACATCCTGTAACTGTAGGTAAATTACATTCTTGGCACTACGTTTGGCTAAATGGGTGAAATGATCCATCAGAGCTAACGCATCTACGGGGGAATGTAAATAAACAGGTAGCCCCGTTTGTTTAGTCAGATACTCTCCAATAGCTAATTGGCTGATATTAAAATGAATATGTTGATAAATAACACAAGAGTATGGGTCTAAAATCCCGTTAGACAGAATACTAATGGCGGTAACCCTTTCTAATACATTTTGGTGAGTTGCAAAAAATTGACTAATCAATTCAGATAAAGAGCCAATAAACTCATCATTACCATTAACATCAAAAGGGTATTCCGTTTGCGCTAATGTGATTGCGCTAATCTCTTTCAACGAAATAATGATTTTTTTATTTTCAATGCGGATTGCTAAAAACTGCCACCCGTCACTTTCAATAACTACTCCGACAGCAGGACGACCACGAAGACCAAGTACAGGAAATTCGAGTTCTTTGATTAAGTGAGCATCCATTAGTTCACGAGTAATTTTTGTGATACTAGCTGGTGCAAGTTGTGATTGTTTGGATAGCGCAATGCGTGAAATAGGACCATGTTGATCAATAACTCGATACACAATAGCTGTATTCAACTGTTTGATCTGGTCAATATGACCTGTTTGATTAACCATGGTAATAATTCAAATCCTTTATAAAGCAATAAGTTATTATGCCTTAATATGTATATGAATTATGTCACATACATAATAAATGTGAATTAGATCACTTTTTATCACCCACAATATTAGAAATCAAAAGGCTAGTTAACTTTTTCGCGGCTGCGGGAACAGTTCTTCGTGTATTGTAAACCAACCAAACCTCAGAAGATGCATTAATATTAGTCAGTTTTATATATTTCACGCCATCAATTTTCATTCGAGTGAAGGACTCTGTAATTATAGATATCCCCATTCCTGCTGAAACTAGCCCCAAAATTGTCATAGCCTCACCTGCTTCTTGGGAAATAGTTGGAACCACCCCAGCAGAAGAGAGCAGCCGACTAATTTCATCATATAATGCTGTTCCTACCTCTCGCTCAAAAAAAATCAGTGGATAATTAGCAAGCTGTTGGATGTCGATTCCCTTATCAGCAAATTCCAACAGTGGATGCCCTTCATAAACAGCTACCATAAACGGCTCTTTAAATAATAGCTGGTAGTCTAGCTGTTCAGGTAATACCGTGTTTCGCATAATACCAATATCGATACGACCTGTAATTAAAGGTGCAATTTGCTGTTTTGTATTCATTTGGTGCATATGAATGGATACATCTGGGTAGGCTTCACGATATTGCCGTAAACTCATTGTGACCTTATGCATAAATGGCGTCGTAGAAGTGAAACCTATTGATAACTCGCCAAGTTCACCTTTTTCCATGCGAGCAGCCTTAGTAGACGCCGCATCAACCTGCGCCAAAATTTGGTAAGCCTCTTTTAAAAACATTGTGCCAGCGGGCGTTAATGCGACATTTCTGTTATTTCTTTCTAATAACTTTGCATGAATTTTTTCTTCAAGCATTTGTATTTGCTGGCTTAAAGGAGGTTGCGATATATGTAATCGTTCAGCTGCTCGACCAAAATGAAGTTCTTCAGCAACAGCAATGAAGTATCTTAGGTGCCTAAGTTCTATGCTCATAATTTGTTTGATATCTTTAATGTATTATTTTGTATAATTAATATATTAGACAAAAGAAATAAAAATTTCTATTCTTTGATCAAAATCAAACGAGTTGGTATGACAAGGAATATGTATGGAGCACTCATCAGATAGCTTTACCTCTGAACAAACAAAAGGAAGAAAAACTAACTCTTCTCCTCAATCTCAACCTAAAAAACATTATATTCAGCGAGATGATGCATTGTATTTACGAGTTACGCTGTCTTTTTTTACGGTTGGATTTGCGACGTTCGCCCTATTGTATTTTGTTCAACCCATCCTGCCGTTGTTATCCGCAGATTTTAATATCTCCCCTGCAACAGCGAGCTTGTCGTTATCTTTAAGTACAGGCTTAATGGCTTTAGGCTTATTAATTACAGGGCCAATTTCAGATGCCATTGGCAGAAAAAATGTCATGGTAATCGCTCTGACTTGTGCCGCTTTATTTACATTGCTGAGTGCAGTAATGCAAAGTTGGCAAGGCATATTAGTTGCTAGGGCTTTAGTTGGTTTATCATTGAGCGGTGTTGCTGCTGTTGCTATGACTTATCTGAGTGAAGAAATTCACCCAAGCTACGTTGCACTATCTATGGGACTATACATTAGTGGTAATTCTATCGGTGGAATGAGTGGCCGTTTAATGACAGGGGTTATTGCTGATTTTTATTCTTGGCGTGTCGCAGTGGTCATTTTAGGTACTTTAGCCCTGCTGGCTGCGATAGGATTTTGGCGCTTATTGCCATCCTCTCAACACTTTCGCGCAACTTCATTAAAACCAAAAAATTTATGGGTCAATCTACACCTCCACTTTAGAGATAAAGGCTTACCGTGGTTATTTGTAGAAGGCTTCGTATTGATGGGCGGTTTTGTAACAATGTATAACTACATCGGCTATCGTTTATTAGAAGCACCATATTATTTTTCACAGTCAACAGTTGGATTATTATCTATTATTTATTTAACTGGTACCTATAGTGCCACAAAAACGGGTAGCCTTACGCAAAAATACGGCTTAGGTAGTGTGTTGATGGCTTCAATCGGTATGATGTTAGCTGGGATAATCATTACATTACATCCGAATGTTTGGTTGGTTTTACTTGGTATGACGATATTAACAGCTGGTTTTTTTGCCGCCCACTCAGTAGCGAGTAGTTGGGTTGGCCGTCGCGCGAAACGTGCTCGTGGGCAAGCTTCATCTTTATACTTGTTCAGCTATTACGCAGGTTCCAGTATTGCAGGTACTGTTGGTGGGATCTTTTGGGCTCACTTTGGGTGGAATGGCGTTGCATTGTTTATTGCAGGAATATTATTTATTGGAATCGTCATTGCTTATCGTTTGAAATCAGGGTGTTATGACCATTAGATTAGTTTCTAATAAAAGGTAAGCTTCCTTATTTCCTCGCTATTCGAAGATGATATAAATCCACTTTAATAGCGAGGAAACACAATGAAGAAATTATTATTAGGCTCTTTACTTTTATGCAGCAGTTTTTCTGTATGGTCACATGGTTACGTTAAGTTTCCTGAAAGCCGTTCATATTTGTGCCAACAAAAAGCCAATACTGGCTGCGGGCAAATCCAATACGAGCCACAATCCCTAGAAGCCTCTAAAGGTTTCCCTCAAGCAGGACCGGACGATGGTAAAATTGCAAGTGCGGGACATTTTAAATTTAGGGAGCTTGATGAGCAAACAACTACGCGCTGGAAGCATGTTCAATTAGATGCAACCAAAATTGCATTTAAGTGGTTTTTCACAGCACCCCACAAAACGACGAAATGGGAGTACTTTGTTACTAAAACCGATTGGGATCCAAATGCCCCATTAACACGTCAGCAGTTTGATTTAACCCCTTTCTGTGAGGTTAACGGATTTAACAAGAAACCCCCTGTTGAAGTGGAGCATACTTGTGAGATATCAAGCGACCGAAAAGGTTACCATGTCATCCTTTCTGTATGGACAATATTTGATACCGGAAATGCATTCTACCAAGTTATAGATACAGATCTTCGTTAATAATATTATAGGGGTAAGAGGTGACCTACCTTTACCCTTGTTTAGCTTGGGATTGCACAATGCTTTTATTAGTGTTAGTGTAATTAAAGCGTATAGAATGTTGTAACTAAATATATGACTTATAAACAAGATTTAATTAATGCATTTAACCAACTAGAACTTGAAATAATTCAGTTCAGTGAACAGTTATTAAAACACACCCGTAATCACGCATTTGTAGCCAAAGTCTATACACTTCCCGATGTCGCTAAAGGGGATGAAAGTAATGAAGTATCAAGCATTAGCGTACATAAATTAGCAAGCTATGAAGCTATAGATGAAACGATAAAGTTGATTAATCTACTGTTTATCCACAATAAATCTGAAGATGTTAGTAATAAATCTGCTATTCGTTTACCCGGTGCAATTTGTATTCAAACTGAATTTAAAAAATACCAAGAATTTAGTCAGCACATATCTAAAATCAATGAATTAAAAGCACAAATAAAAAATATTGTTACTCATGTCAATGAAGCTCAACGCTTTGATTTTATAAGGGAAAGCTTACATGGGCTATTAACACTAAACACCTATCGTACCCTTACCGCCTTAGTGGATGTTGATACTATTAATTTTGGATGGGCAAATAAAAAAGTCATTAATAACGTTAAAAAAGAAACCATGCTAGATCGTTTGCAGGCTAGCTTAGATAGCGGTCGTTGCCCATTGCATATTCCTAGAGAACATTGGCGTTTACAGCTCGAAAATGAAATTCGATTGGTCAACTCCCTACCCCACGATGCTATATTGAAAACCCAGCGTCCTGTAAAAGTACAGCCCATTGCTCGAGTTTGGGATAAAGCACAACAAAAGCAGGTTCAGTATGCCTGTGCCACACCTTTATTTGTTTTTGCATTAGAAAAAGAGATTCCAGAAATCAAGGTTGGCGAGTTACCGGATTACCATGCTGACAATATTTCAATCCGTCATAGACCTAAAGCAAAACAAGTTGAATTATTAATCCCTCGTTTGAATCTGTATATTGAACGCTAAAAAAATACCCATCTGTAATTTCCAGTATGGGTATTTTTATATTAAGCCTTTATAAAATTAAGGCTTATGACTTCATACTACCAACCATATCTTCAGGGCGAACCCACTCATCAAATTGCGCTTCAGTTAAGTAGTTTAATTTCAGTGCAGATTGTTTCAGAGTTAAGCCTTCTTTATGCGCTTTTTTAGCAATTTCGGCAGCTTTATCATAACCGATATGCGTATTTAGTGCTGTTACTAGCATCAGTGATTCATGCAGTAATTTCTCAATACGTTCACGGTTTGGTTCAATACCTACGGCACAGTGCTCATTGAAGCTACGCATGCCATCTGCTAATAAACGGACTGACTGCAAGAAGTTATCAATTAACATAGGACGAAATACGTTCAGCTCGAAGTTACCTGATGCGCCACCAATGTTTACCGCAACATCGTTACCCATCACTTGAGCACATAACATGGTTAATGCCTCACATTGTGTTGGGTTAACTTTACCCGGCATGATTGAACTGCCTGGCTCATTCTCTGGGATAGAGATTTCACCAATACCACAACGAGGACCTGAAGCTAACCATCTAACATCATTAGCGATTTTCATCAATGATG
This sequence comes from Providencia sp. Me31A, assembly GCF_050487165.1. NCBI lineage: Bacteria > Pseudomonadati > Pseudomonadota > Gammaproteobacteria > Enterobacterales > Morganellaceae > Providencia > Providencia sp. Me31A. Next base: position 100,237 of record NZ_JBKQGZ010000003.1, on the reverse strand, counting down.
CAGCTAAGCCTTTCAGCGCACCATGAGCGTGAACTAAACTGTCACACGTAGCTAAAGCCTCAAATTTATTTGGTGCCGTAATGAAAGGTTGCCCCGTTAATTCAGCAATTTTTTTCGCGACACGAACAGCATATTCAGGGTGAGTATTCAACCCTGTACCTACGGCTGTACCTCCCAATGCAAGCTCGCAAACATGTGGGACGGCGTTTTCAATATGTTTTTCATTATGCGCTAACATTGCAGCCCAGCCAGAAATCTCTTGGCCTAAAGTCAGTGGTGTCGCATCTTGTAAGTGGGTACGACCAATTTTAACGATGTCTTTAAATTCTTTTGCTTTTGCATCTAAAGTTTTATGCAAAACCTTCAATTCTGGCAGTAGATGTTCACGGATAGCAACCACAGCAGCAACATGCATCGCAGTAGGGAAAACATCGTTTGAGCTTTGACTTTTGTTTACATCATCATTAGGGTGAATAAGGCGATCATTACCACGTTGACCACCGAGGATTTCGCTGCCACGGTTAGCTAGCACCTCATTCATGTTCATGTTACTTTGCGTACCAGAACCCGTTTGCCAAATAGCCAAAGGGAATTCTGTTGGATGTTTGCCCGCTAACACTTCATCAGCAGCAGCAATGATTGCATCGCCACGCTCTTTAGCTAATAATCCAAGATCCATATTCACACTAGCAGCGGCTTTTTTCGTGATGGCGAGTGCATGGATTAACGCAACAGGCATTTTTTCTACAGATATACGGAAATGTTCTAAAGAACGCTGCGTTTGCGCGCCCCACAATTGGTCAGCAGGTACTTCAATTGGTCCCATTGAGTCTTTTTCAATGCGAGTGGCTGCCATTACTATCTCCTTAGGTACATACACAGAATAATTGATTTTTAGAATCATCTGCTTGCAGGTAAGCAAATAACCGAGCAGTATAATGCCACAAATTGAATTTAATTTATGAGACTTGGTCGACCTTATTGTACTGTTGTGAAAAGGAAATGAGTTGATTTTTACAAAAAAGAGAATTTTTTTATGCTTAAAATGATAAACAAAATCCAAAATTATGATTGGGGAAGCAAAACTGCCCTAACGAAGCTATACGCGGTTTCTAACCCTGATAATCTTCCTATGGCTGAACTTTGGATGGGGGCTCATCCAAAAGCGAGTTCGGAAGTTCTCGATGTACAAAAAAATCAGGTCGTTTCTCTCAAATCATTGATTGATAATAACCCTGAATACTATTTAGGTCAGAAAATCGCGCAAACCTACCACCGTTTACCTTATTTATTCAAGGTGTTGTGTGCAGCACAGCCATTGTCTGTTCAGGTGCATCCAAATAAAACTTACGCTGAAGTCGGTTTTGCCAAAGAAAATGCTGCGGGGATTCCTCTTGATTCTCCTATTCGTAATTACAAGGATGATAATCATAAGCCTGAATTAATTTATGCGTTAACGCCGTTTAAAGCGATGAATGCTTTTCGACCACTCGATGAAATTGCTGCATTGCTTGATTTTATTTCTGCTGCTCATCCTGATATCCAATTATTTGTCCAAAATCCGACAGAAGAGAAACTTTCTAGATTGTTTGCACAACTTCTTAATTTAACGGGAGAACAAAAAGAATTGGCTCTGGGCGTATTAAAAGCAGCTCTAAATAGTCGTCAAGGTGAGCCGTGGAATTCTATAAAACAAATGGTGAACCTTTATCCAGAGGATAATGGCCTTTTCACCCCACTTCTTCTTAATGTTGTTGAATTACAACCAGGAGAAGCAATGTTTTTATATGCAAGAACACCGCATGCTTATTTAGAAGGTGTCGGTTTAGAGGTCATGGCAAACTCCGACAATGTGTTACGTGCAGGTTTAACCAATAAACATATCGATATACCTGAATTAATTGCTAATATTGACTTTAAACCAACCGCAGCCAATGACTTACTAAACACTCCCGAAAAATCTGGAAATATCTGGAAATATAATATTCCAGTAGAAGATTTTTCATTTAATATATATTCTATTAACGACTCGGGAATTACGCTATCTAACGATACCGCCTCGATTTTATTCTGTATTGAAGGCAAGTTTGTTTTACGTTCAGGTAATGAAAAAATATGCATTGATTCTGGTGAATCTGTTTTTCTGCCTGCTTACGAGAAAAGTATTACCATTGACGGCGATGGTAAACTTGCCCGAGTTTTTAATGATTAGTGTCATATTCTGTATTTAACCGTCTTTTCTGGTACTAAAAGACGGTTACATAAAACTTATTTAAATTGGTAAGTGTGTTAGTAACGCACTGAAAGGATGGATGTTTATAATGAAAAAGTCATTAGTTGCGGTTGGTGTTATCGTTGCTCTGGGTGTAGTCTGGACCGGTGCATCATGGTATACAGGATCAAAAGTAAAAGATGAACTGGATAGAGTGATCCTTAAAACCAACGATTTTTTTGCTGTAAATGTGCCTGAATCAGGTTTGAACTTTAAAGTTGAAGGTTATGAGAGAGGTGTTTTTTCCTCTACCGCTAATATCGTGATTACATCTGCTGATTCTACATCACCAGATGATTCAATTATCTTCAAAACAAATATTGATCATGGTCCCTTCCCATTATCACAAGTCGCTAAATTCAATTTAATGCCAAAATTAGCAGCAACTCAAGTTGAGCTAGCAAACAATGCGACGACAAAAGAGTTGTTTGAGGCAACAAAAGGTAAACCTTTTATTCATGGTTCAGCTGTAATTGGCTACAGCAAAAGCATTGATACAAGTTTAGAGTTGATCCCTGTTGATTATAGCAAAGATGATGTTTCAATATCTTTCAGTGGTTCCAAATTTGACGTCTCTACGACGGCAGATCTCGGGTCTGTGGATGCATCTTTAATCACTGACAATTTAGTTATGGGTAAAACCGATAAATCGGAAACCATGACGTTGAAAGGTTTGAAGTTAGTTTCTAACGTGAAAAAAACCCAATACGGTTTCTATACTGGAACCCAAGAATTTGTGATTGCAGACACTGATTTCAACATCCCTGATACAAATTTTTCATTTAAAGATTTAAAAATTTCAAGTGACACCTCTGTCAATGGTGATGATGTTAAAGGCAATATTTCTTACAGTATTGGTGACCTTAAGGCATTAAAACAAAATTTAGGTTCTGGCCAAATCACAGTTGCAATTGAAAAATTAGATGCTAAAGCACTCGGTAAATTTGTTGAACAATACAACAAAGCATTAGCTGAGGGGTTAGCAAGTGGTGATCCTACTGATGCCACTGAACGTTTAGCGATGGAAATGATGACAACAACATTGCCTGAACTAATGAAAAATAAACCAGTATTCACGGTTAGCCCTTTATACTGGAAAAATGAAGCAGGTCAAAGTTCTATTGATTTGAATATGACTTTTAATAAATGGAATCAAGACGAAATCACTGCATTAGCGATGTCAAATAAAGTTGATGAAGCATTCAAACAGCTAATTTCTTCTTTTGATTTCAACATGAAACTGAATAAACCTATGTTGATTGAATCAATGACGCAAGCCATGATTTTAGATAAAGGTGTTCCAGTTGATGCTGATGCTAAAAAAGAAATAAAAGATATCGTTACTACGGAGTTTGCTGGCGTCCAACAGATGTTAACTTCAGATATGTTCTCTTCCCCGCTTGACGAAATGTTTATGACAGATGAAGAGCGTGCTGAGAAAGCAAAACAGAAGAAATCACCTTGGATGATTGACAGTGAAAATGATTTAACCATGACTATCAAATTTGCTGGTAATGATTTGACATTCAATAATGATAAATACACTTTAGCTGAATTCTTAACTAAGATGAAAGTGATGTCAGCTTCTGAAAACGAGTGAGAGCATGAAGCAAAACCTGCTCCTGTTCTAGCTAATTAATCATTTTTAACACTATTAAACGCTAGTCAGCAATGACTGGCGTTTTTTTACGTCCTTTGTTTTTTGTGATTAATATCACATTATAAATGTAATTATTAACTACGTTTCACATTTTTCGTGATTTTAAATTGCTTTTGCTCGCTCTAAAGTCAAAATAAGGAAAGAAACTAGAAAAAGGATCATCCCGTGATAAATACTCATCTACCTTTAACTGATTTACATCGCCATCTTGATGGCAATATTCGCCCTGAAACCATTCTCTCCTTAGCTGAGCAACATAAGATTCAATTACCCGCTACTGAGCTGGAGGCCTTACGTCCACATGTTCAAATTATAGGCCAAGAAGCGGATCTCGTGGGTTTCTTAACAAAATTAGACTGGGGGGTCGCTGTATTAGCTGATTTAGATGCATGCCGGCGTGTTGCATTTGAAAATGTTGAAGATGCTTTTAATGCAGGTATTGATTATGCAGAACTGCGCTTCTCTCCTTACTATATGGCGATGAAACATCAGCTTCCAGTTGCAGGTGTTGTTGAAGCAATCATTGATGGCATCAATGCGGGTTGCCGCCAGTTTGATATCAAAGTTAACTTAATTGGTATTTTAAGCCGTACCTTTGGTCAAAAAGCCTGTATGACCGAATTAGAAGGACTATTGGCTCACCGTAACCATCTGTGTGCTTTAGACTTAGCAGGTGATGAACTCGGTTTCCCTGGCGAGTTATTTGAGCCGCATTTTATTAAAGCCCGAGATTCAGGATTAAACATTACAGTTCATGCAGGCGAAGCTGCGGGTGCAGCAAGTATTTGGCATGCCATTAACGTATTAGGTGCTCAACGAATTGGCCACGGTGTTAAAGCAATTGAAGACCCTGCATTGATGGACTACTTAGCCAAACACCAAATTGGTATAGAAAGTTGCTTAACGTCCAATATTCAAACCAGTACTGTCCCTTCCCTCGAAAAGCATCCATTAAAAAGCTTTTTACAACATGGAATACTTGCATCAATTAATACTGATGACCCTGCTGTTCAAGGAATTGAATTACGTCATGAATATGAAGTTGCGGCCCCACAAGCTGGCCTGACAAATAATGAAATTGAACAAGCACAGCGTAATGGTTTAACTATGGCATTTTTATCGACTAATGAGAAAAATGAGCTGATACAAAAAGCAGCAACTCGTTAACGTATAAAGGGCTTTATTGAAATTTTTGAAAACTCACTTATAGTGTGGACAATCAATAAAGCCCTTTAGAGGAGTTATCGTCACTAACGCATTATAATCATGTAAAATCAATTTATTAGCTATTCTCTGGTATCCTTGTTAGCCCATTCTTATTTATTTCACTATTGCTAATTTTATTTTTATCCAATAAATAGTATGTTGTAACTAAAATATTTTTTAGCATTTATATTTATAGGACTACGTAACGTTCGTTTCTTTGATATAGACACCATCACGCTAAGCTGATAGACCATCAATAACGATATTGTAATAATTTCTTTAGATTCGTAGTTAGCTATTTTTAATCAATATTACAGCACTCAACTGCAATGAAAACTCATATTGAATATGATAATGGGGATAATGATATTTATACACTAAGCATTACCCCATTTAATAAGAAAAAATATCTATTTAGTGGTTAACCTTTTAGCATAACGCTGAGCAAGTACCGCACTGACCATGAGTTGAATTTGATGAAAAATCATTAACGGTAGTAAAATCACCCCAACAGTTGCCGCAGGAAATAACACATTGGCCATAGGTACACCATTCGCTAAACTCTTTTTAGAACCACAAAATACAATGGTAATTTCATCTTCTTTACTAAAGCCAAACAACCGTGCAGCTAAGGTATTTATCACAATAACAATAAATAGGATTACGCAACTGACAACCACAATCATAAACAAGGAGAACGCATCAATTTTTTGCCATATCCCTTCAACAACGGCTTCACTAAAGGCAACATAGACCACTAATAAGATAGAAGAACGATCAGTCATGTTGACTAATTTACGATTACGATTGATCCAATTTGCAATCAAAGGACGAGCCAAATGCCCGACCACAAAAGGTAACATTAATTGCATTAGAATCGCCCCAATGGCATTTAACGTATCTACGGCTTGACTGCCATCAGCATCAATCAAAACCCCTACGAGGATTGGGGAAAGAAAAACGCCTAATATACTCGATGCTGAAGCGCTACAGATTGCAGCTGCAATATTACCTCCGGCAACGGAAGTAAATGCGATTGCAGACTGAACCGTGGCAGGCAAAGCACAAAGATACAAAAAACCCATATACACCGTAGGAGACATCCATTCTGGCACAATAACTGACAGTCCAAGCCCCACTATAGGGAATACAATAAAGGTACTGGCAAAAACCAAAAGGTGCAAACGCCAGTGCCCTATCCCAGCCATTATTGACTCTCGTGATAGTTTTGCTCCATGCATAAAGAATAATAGTGCAATTGCGGCCGTTGTTAGGTATTGAAACCCTATTTTTATGTCCCCCTCACATGGAAAGAAACTTGCGATGACAACGACTGTGACCATAATCAGTAAAAAAGGGTCGATTCTCAGTTTAGCTAACAGGTTCATTTTATTGTCCATAATAAAAGCCAGTTTATATTGACTGGCTTTTTAGTACTTTTAAAATTAAAAAATGGATTCGATAGTGCGTTTTTCTGTTGCTGAACGTATACCAGCTTCAATCAGTTTCATAATATCAATAGCTTCACTCGGAGTAACTGGATTTGCTTCACCGTTGCGTATCGCTTTATAAATAGCGTGGTAATAACCACCATAGTTACCTTTTTCATTAGGCCATGGTTGAGTAATCAACTCATCATTTTGTGACAGCGTCACATTCCCTGTATTACTATCAACGCCCCAGTTCACACCTTCAGGCTTAGCGCCGTTTTTTAAGCAACTTTCTTGGGTATCTAACCCATACTTCACATAGCTACCATTCATTCCGTGAATAACATATATTGGCATTGGAGCTGCCGCTAAGGTTGTCGCGTGTAAAACCACTTTTTTATCTGCGTACTGTAAAATAGTATGAAAGTAGTCCACTGCTTGTGCATTCGGACGGATCATGGCGAGATCTGCGGTGATCGCTGTCGGTTTACCAAAATATTGCAGCACTTGGTCTAACAAATGAGGGCCCAAATCGTACCAAATCCCTGCCCCAGGTATATTTGCTTCACGCCAACGTTGTCTTACTGCTGGGCGATAACGGTCAAAATGGGATTCATAATACTTGATGTCCCCAAGGCAACCCTCTTGCAGTATTTTTTTGACTGTAAGAAACCCAGAGTCCCAACGACGATTTTGATAAACAGAAAGCAGTTTTCCCGCTTTTTCGGCTTGCAATTTCAATTGTTCTGCTTGTGCAACATCCAATGTAAAAGGTTTATCGACAACAACATGCTTTCCGGCTGCCAATGCAGCTTGTGCTAATGGGAAATGTGTATCATTAGGAGTTGGAATCACCACTAATTCAATGTCTTTGTCAGCAAATATGGCTTCTGGAGATGCAGCCACGTTAACATCCGGCCAATCTGCCTTAACTTTACTCGGGTCACTACTGGAAATACTGGTTAAATCATACCCTTCTAACGTCCCTAAAAAAGGAGCATGGAAGGTTTTACTTGCATAGCCATACCCAAGAATACCTACTTTAATCGGTTTCGACATATTGACCTCACAGAAAAACAGACTTAGATAGAATTAAAAAGTACCATCAGAAGGAATTAAATGGCAAATAAATCTATGATAGGATTGTAAAATATCCAAGGTTATCTACCGCAACTTCGCAATAATGGATGTTTATTTATGACTTCAGTTTATAGTGCTAACCGTATCACTGGCTGGTTATTGGTGCCAGCAATCTATTTATTGCTAACCTTTTTAGCTGTATGCAGCATGACCGTGATGTATTGCATTAAATTTTATGACATTGTCACGACTATAAATAATTGGACTAACTACATCACTATGGCTTGGGTGCTCTCATTTGCTATTTCAATAGCAATGACATTATTTAGTGTTCATGTTCTGCAATTAATGTTTTCGCGTTCGAAACATTTTCCTCGCCGTTTTACTATTTGGCTGTTAGTTTTATTATTATTAGGCTTAAAAACATTTGCTTTCTCACCTATTGATGACAATACAGCACTGCAAGTTCTTGCGTGGCCATTATTGGGAGCTGGCTTTTTTGTCCCCTATTTAAAACGTTCTCAACGTGTGAAAATGACTTTCACACAAGATCGATAAGCATCACATAAATTGCTTGATATCATAATGATAGTTTAACTGGCTTCGGCCAGTTTTTGTTCTTTTATTCTTTCAGGCAATAGTATGACTGATTATCTATTACTCTTTATTGGAACAGTACTGGTTAACAACTTCGTCCTTGTTAAATTCCTTGGCCTATGCCCATTTATGGGTGTATCAAAAAAACTCGAACCTGCCATTGGAATGGGGTTAGCCACCACATTTGTTATGACTTTAGCCTCAATAAGCTCATGGTTAATTGACACACTGATATTAATCCCACTCGATCTCATATACTTACGTACGCTAAGTTTTATCTTAGCTATCGCCGTTGTTGTTCAGTTCACTGAGATGGTGGTTCGTAAGACCAGTCCAACACTTTATCGCTTACTGGGTATTTTCTTACCACTGATCACCACTAACTGTGCTGTTCTCGGAGTGGCTTTATTAAATATCAATATGTCCCATACATTTATGCAATCTGCAGTATATGGTTTCGGTGCTGCCATTGGTTTCTCATTAGTCATGGTGTTATTTGCCGCTATCCGTGAACGACTTGCTGTAGCTAATGTTCCCGCCCCATTCAAAGGCTCCTCCATTGGGCTTATCACCGCAGGACTAATGTCTCTTGCATTTATGGGCTTTAGTGGATTGGTGAAATTCTAATGATGTCAGTATGGATTGCCATCGGTATATTAGCCGTTTTGGGCCTTATATTTGGGTTGATCTTAGGATACGCCTCTTTACGTTTCAAAGTTGAAGCTGACCCTATCGTTGAGCAGGTCGAAGCTATTTTACCGCAAAGTCAGTGTGGCCAATGCAGTTATCCTGGTTGCCGTCCGTATGCGGAAGCTGTGGCTAACAATGGGGAAATGATTAACAAATGCGCCCCTGGTGGCGAACAAGTGATGCTTAAAATAGCAGAATTACTTAACGTTGACCCACAGCCGATTGATGGTGATGAAAGCGCCCAAAATCCGGTACGTAAAGTTGCTATTATTGATGAGCAAAATTGTATTGGTTGCACTAAGTGCATTCAGGCATGTCCTGTTGATGCCATTGTTGGTGCGACACGTGCGATGCACACTGTTATTGAAGATTTATGCACCGGTTGTGACCTCTGCGTTGCACCATGCCCGACCGATTGTATTGAGCTTGTCCCTGTGAAAACGACTACCGCCAACTGGAAATGGGATTTAAATACTATCCCTGTCAAAAATATTAGCGTTGAACCAAACCAACAACCCTATACCGAAGCGCGAGGTAATACTCATGCTTAAGTTATTTAATTGGTTGAAAAAAGATAATATTTGGGATTTTGATGGCGGTATTCATCCTCCTGAGATGAAATTACAGTCTAGCCAAGCACCAATGCGTGTTGCCACTGTGCCTGATGAGCTAATTATACCGTTGCAGCAACATTTAGGCCCTGAGGGCGAACTCATCGTTCAAGTTGGCGACGTGGTTTTAAAAGGCCAACCGCTAACCAAAGGATTGGGACGTACAGTTCCCGTTCATGCCTCAACCTCAGGGACGATTACTGCCATTGAACCGATGGTAACTGCACACCCTTCAGGCTTAAAAGAGCTCTGTGTCCGCATTCAATCAGATGGCAATGATAGCTGGTGTACTCTGTTTCCTGAACCTGACTATACACAGCTAAGTAAGCCTGAGTTATTACAAAAAATTGAGCAAGCTGGTATTGCAGGGCTTGGCGGTGCAGGTTTCCCGACGGCGTCTAAATTAGCCGGAGGTAAAGATGCGATTAAAACATTAATTATCAATGCGGCTGAATGTGAACCTTATATCACTGCTGATGATAGGTTAATGCAAGAACATGCACTGGAAGTTATCGAGGGATGCCGAGTCTTACAACACTTATTAAACCCTGACCAAGTTTTGATTGGTATTGAAGATAATAAACCAGAAGCTATTCGTGCTTTAAAGCAGGCGATAACCTATCAGGACCCGCAAATATTTGTCCGCGTTATCCCAACTAAGTACCCATCGGGTGGCGCTAAGCAGCTAACAAAAATATTAACAGGTAAAGAAGTGCCGTCTGGCGCGCGGTCATCACAAATTGGTGTATTAATGCAAAACGTGGGGACTGTTGTCGCTATCAAGCGTGCTGTTATCGACGGGCAGCCATTAATTGAACGTGTCGTTACCGTAACTGGGGAAGCCATTACCCATCCAGGTAATTTTTGGACGCGTCTTGGCACCCCCGTGAAACATCTGCTGCAACAATCAGGATTTACCCCTGAGCCAGAGCAAATGGTGATCATGGGAGGCCCATTGATGGGGTTCACTCTCCCTGATCTCAATGTACCTGTCGTTAAAATTTGTAACTGCCTTTTAGTTCCTACAATGGAAGAAATGGGGCCAAAAGCATTAGAAGAGGCTTGTATTCGCTGTGGCTTATGTGTAGATGCCTGCCCTGCGGCATTATTACCTCAACAACTTTACTGGTTTAGTAAAGGAAATGAACATGAAAAAGCACAAAAGCATAATTTATTCGACTGTATCGAGTGCGGAGCCTGTGCCTATGTTTGCCCTAGCAATATTCCATTAGTCCAGTACTACCGCCAAGAGAAAGCGGAAATTCGTGAAATCGCCCAAGAAGAACGCCGAGCTGCTGAGGCTAAGCTTCGCTTTGAAGCTAAGCAGCTGCGCATGGAGCGAGACAAACTGGCGCGTGAAGAGCGCCATAAAAAAGCAGCTGTTCAGGTTGATAGTTCAGACAAAGATGCCGTCAATGCAGCATTGGCTAGAGTTAAAGCCAAGCAGAGCACAACCACAGAACCGATTAAAATTATTTCAGGCGAATTACCTGATAACAGTGCCGTTATAGCCGCACGAGAAGCTCGCAAAGCACAAGCTCGCGCCAAACAAGCTGAAAAACAAGCAAATTCACCTTTAGCATCTGTTGATGACGAAACACAAAACGACTCACGCAAGGATGCTGTCGCTGCTGCCATTGCCCGTGCTAAAGCTAAAAAAGCCGCACAAGCGCAAGCCGCTGCTGAACCTGCTGTTGATGCAACCGTAGACACTGACGTCGACCCACGTAAAGCCGCCGTCGCTGCTGCCATTGCCCGTGCCAAAGCTAAAAAAGCCGCACAAGCGCAAACCACTGCTGAACCTGCTGTTGATGCAACCGTAGACACTGACGTCGACCCACGTAAAGCCGCCGTCGCTGCTGCCATTGCCCGTGCTAAAGCTAAAAAAGCCGCACAAGCGAAAACCGCTGCTGAACCTGCTGTTGATACGACCGCAGATACTGACGTCGACCCACGTAAAGCCGCCGTCGCTGCTGCCATTGCCCGTGCTAAAGCTAAAAAAGCCGCACAAGCGCAAAGCGCTGCTGAACCTGCTGTTGATGCAACCGTAGACACTGACGTCGACCCACGTAAAGCCGCCGTCGCTGCTGCCATTGCCCGTGCTAAAGCTAAAAAAGCCGCACAAGCGCAAAGCGCTGCTGAACCTGCTGTTGATACGACCGCAGACACTGACGTCGACCCACGTAAAGCCGCCGTCGCTGCTGCCATTGCCCGTGCTAAAGCTAAAAAAGCCGCACAAGCGAAAACCGCTGCTGAACCTGCGGTTGATGCAACCGCAGACACTGACGTCGCCCCACGTAAAGCCGCCGTCGCTGCTGCCATTGCCCGTGCTAAAGCCAAAAAAGCCGCGCAAGCCGAATTGCTAGCACAAGAAGAGCTATCACCCGCAGCAGAACAGCCAATTGACGAAGAAAGTGACCCTCGGAAAATTGCCGTTGCTGCCGCGATCGCCCGTGTTAAAGCGAAACAAGCTCAAAAACAAAATGAACAAACGACTACAGAGTAAGTGATAACGAGATGAAATTTAGGCCAACTGATGCGAAAAATCGCCGTTTAAAAATTGCTAGCGCACCATTTACTCATAACAAACAAAGTACAAGTTTAGTCATGTTTTGGGTGCTTTTGGCTGCCATTCCCGGTATTGCAGCACAAGTTTATTTTTTCGGTATTGGGACCTTGTATCAAATTATTTTAGCCATGTTAACGGCTGTAATTACCGAGGCGGGCTCTATCCGCTTGCGTCAACAACCTGTCATACCTGTACTAAAAGATAACTCTGCCATTGTAACGGCATTGCTACTCGGCATAAGCCTTCCCCCATTATCACCGTGGTGGTTAATTGTATTGGGAACCTTCTTTGCAATCACTATAGCTAAACAATGCTATGGTGGTTTGGGACAAAACCCGTTCAACCCTGCAATGGTAGGATACGTTGTATTGCTGATATCATTCCCTGTGCATATGACAAATTGGTTACCACCTCAAGAGTTGCAGACCCTGCATATTTCAGCACTAGATAGCTTGTCTGTGATCTTCAGTGGTCATACTCAAGGCGGTATTCCCCTTGATCAGCTACGAACCGGTATTGATGGCATGAGCCAAGCAACCCCTCTTGATAGCTTTAAAACGGGGTTATTAACACATTCTATTTCTGATGTATTACAACAACCTATATTACAAGGTTCACTCGCTGGTATCGGTTGGCAATGGGTAAATATTGCTTATCTAATTGGTGGGTTAATTATGATTAATCGCCGTATTATTAGCTGGCATATCCCATTATCATTTATAGGAACATTAGCTATCTTAGCGGTGGTGAGCTATTTAATTGATGATAGTCGCTATGCCCCTCCACTCGTTCATTTGTTATCAGGTGCAACTATGTTAGGTGCATTCTTTATCGCCACCGACCCTGTCACAGCCTCAACAACACCTAAAGGCCGAATTATCTTTGGCGTCATTATTGGATTCTTGGTTTGGGTGATCCGCGTTTATGGTGGTTATCCTGATGCTGTCGCATTTGCCGTACTATTAGCCAATATTACCGTACCATTAATTGATTACTATACGCAGCCACGTGCGTACGGGCATGGACATAAATAAGGGGCAATGATGTTAAACACAATGCGACGCCATGGCGTAATCTTAGCAATCTTTGCTGCTGGAACGACCGCACTGAGTGCTGTTGTCTATACTTTAACTAAAGAAACTATCGCTGAACAGGCTGCACTCGTTCAGAAAAAATTGCTTGACCAAGTTATACCTAGTGACCTGTATGATAATGATTTAACTAAAGAATGTTATCTGGTTCACAACGAAGAAATACTTGGAAATAAACAACCAAGGCGCTTATATATCGCACGCAAAAATGGCGAACCTATCGCGGCGGCCTTAGAAACAACGGCATTAGATGGTTATTCAGGGGCAATCCACCTATTAGTCGGGGCCGACTTTGATGGTACTGTGCTTGGTGTTCGCGTCACAGAGCACCATGAAACACCAGGCCTTGGGGATAAAATTGAAACTCGAATTTCTGATTGGATCACCTATTTTAGTGGCAAGAAAATCGCCTCAGATAACGACCCTAAATGGGCGGTAAAAAAAGATGGGGGCGAATTTGATCAGTTCACCGGAGCCACTATTACACCGCGTGCTGTTGTTAATGCAACTAAACGCACCGCTGTGTTCATGCAAAGTATTCCGCAACAATTATCGATTTACCCACGGTGTGGAGATGAATAATGAGTGAATCTAAAGACTTACTAGTACAAGGGCTCTGGAAAAACAACTCCGCTTTAGTCCAACTATTAGGGCTTTGCCCGCTTCTTGCGGTGTCTTCGACGGCAACTAACGCCCTTGGGTTAGGATTAGCGACGACATTAGTTCTAGTTTGTACTAATGTTGCGGTGTCTGCTTTACGTCGTTGGGTGCCTTCTGAAATTCGTATTCCCATTTATGTTATGATTATCGCCTCGGTGGTTAGTGCAGTACAACAACTCATCAATGCATATGCATTTGGGTTATATGAGTCACTGGGGATATTCATTCCGCTGATTGTCACAAACTGTATTGTCATTGGTCGAGCTGAAGCCTATGCCTCTCGCAACCCAGTACCTTTATCTGCTTTAGATGGCTTAGCGATGGGATTAGGTGCAACCGCCACCTTATTTGTTCTTGGTTCCATCCGTGAGATCTTAGGTAATGGAACCTTATTTGATGGAGCAGATTTATTATTGGGTTCTTGGGCAACTTCATTACGAATCGAAGTGATACACCTTGATTCTCCATTTTTACTCGCTATGCTACCTCCTGGAGCCTTTATTGGCCTTGCGCTATTATTAGCGGCTAAGTACTTAATTGATGAAAAAATGAAAAAAAGAGCCGCTTTAAAATTGCATCATCAGCCAGCTCGTGAATATGAAAAGCAGCAAGGGTGTGGCAGTCATCTTTCTTAACAACAATATTATTGTGAGCAATGAATAAATCAAAACGTATTGAAATTCTAACTCGCCTACGCGATAACAATCCACATCCAACGACGGAGCTAGAATTTAGCTCCCCTTTTGAATTATTGATAGCAGTGTTACTTTCGGCTCAAGCGACGGATGTGAGTGTCAACAAAGCAACGGCCAAGCTTTATCCTATCGCTAATACCCCAGAGGCAATCATGGCACTCGGTGTAGATGGTATTAAAGAGTACATTAAAACCATTGGGCTATTTAATACCAAAGCAGAAAGTGTTTATAAAACTTGCCAAATTTTAATTGAGAAACATAATAGCCAAGTTCCCGAAGACCGCGAAGCACTTGAAGCTTTACCCGGCGTGGGTCGAAAAACGGCCAATGTGGTGCTAAACACCGCTTTTGGTTGGCCTACCATTGCTGTTGATACGCATATTTTTCGCGTCTGTAATCGCACCAATTTTGCCCCAGGTAAAAATGTTGTTGAAGTGGAAGACAAATTACTTAAAGTCGTTCCCGCGGAATTTAAGGTGGATTGCCACCACTGGTTTATTTTACACGGACGTTATACCTGTATTGCACGCAAACCACGTTGTGGTTCATGTATCATCGAAGATTTATGCGAGTTTAAAGAAAAAGTTTATCCTGAAAATTAGACCTGATAACACGTTATTCAGAGTCAGTTAAACCACAGTTTTTATGATTAATCTTCTTTGTATCGCATTTTTTCCTTGCTCTAATACTTTGTCTTACGTAACAATAGAGCCAAACTCAACATCAACTAAACGGTAAGTATGTTTCAAGACAACCCACTGCTAGCACAACTTAAACAGACATTGCACGCCCAAACACCTCGTGTTGAAGGCTTGGTAAAAAGCACAGAAAAAGGTTTCGGCTTTCTCGAGGTTGATGGCCAGAAAAGTTATTTCATCCCGCCGCCACAAATGAAAAAAGTCATGCACGGTGACCGTGTCATTGCAGCGATTCATACGGATAAAGACCGCGAATTTGCAGAACCGGAAGAGCTTGTAGAGCCTTTTTTAGATAGGTTTGTTGGGAAGATTCAGAAAAAAGAAAACGATAATCGCCTATTTGTCATTCCCGATCATCCATTACTAAAAGACATGATATCTTGCCGGCCAATACACAGTATTACCCACGAATTCAAGCAAGATGATTGGGTTGTTGCACACATGCGTCGTCATCCACTAAAAGGCGATAAAGGCTTCTATGCGGAAATTACAGAATATATTACTGATGGTGATGACCACTTTGCCCCTTGGTGGGTAACGTTACGCCGTCACCAATTAGATCGTGATGAACCACAAATGGTGGAAACTGAGCGAGATGACCAAGGTATTGAGCGTGTTGATTTAACTGACTTACACTTTACCACTATCGACAGTGCCAGTACTGAAGATATGGATGATGCTTTATACGTTGAAAAAAATGCTAATGGTGATTTAAAATTATTCATCGCCATTGCTGACCCAACAAGTTATATTCCCGAAGGTAGTGAACTCGATAAACTTGCTTTAGCTCGTTCTTACACCAATTATTTACCTGGCTTCAATATTCCAATGTTGCCACGTAAATTATCTGATGACCTGTGTTCGCTTCGCCCTAACGAACGTCGCCCTGCTTTAGTTTGCGTCACACGGATCAAAGCGGATGGCAGTATTGATAGTGACATTGAGTTTTTCAGTGCATGGGTGGAGTCAAAAACAAAACTCGTTTATGACGAAGTTTCGGACTGGCTTGAAAATACCGGTGAATGGCAACCTGCAAATGAGGCCGACAAGCAGCAAATCTTATTACTCAAAGAAATGGCAGACAGGCGTTTGCAATGGCGTGAAAACAACGCTTTGGTATTTAAAGATCGCCCAGACTACCGTTTCATTCTTGATGATAAAGGCAATGTTGTCGATATCGTTTCTGAAAGTCGCCGTAGCTCTAACCGTATTGTTGAAGAAGCGATGATCACCTCAAACCTGTGTGCCGCTACTGTACTAAAAGAAAAATTAGGTTTTGGTGTATTCAACGTCCATATGGGCTTTGAGCCATTACAAATTGAGCAAGTTGTACAAACGTTAAAAGATAATGGCATCGAAACTACCGCTGAATCTTTACTAACGCTGGAAGGCTTCCGTCAATTACGCCGTAAATTAGATGCACAACCGACACAATTCCTTGATAGCCGTATTCGTCGTTATCAAACTTTTGCGGAAGTCAAAGCCGAGCCGGGTCCACACTTCGGTTTAGGTTTTGATGCTTATGCAACATGGACTTCCCCTATTCGTAAATACACTGATATCGTGAATCATCGGTTATTAAAATCGGTAATAGCAGGTAAACCTTCTTCAAATAGACCTTCTGAAGAATTATCGATTAAATTAGCTGAGCGCCGTCGTGCAAACCGTATGGCTGAGCGCGATGTAGGAGATTGGCTGTATTCACGTTACTTGAAACCTTTCGAAGGGACAGATACTAAATTCCCAGCAGAGATCATTGATATTACCCGTGGTGGCGTGCGTGTCCGCCTTGTGGATAATGGTGCGGTGGCATTTGTTCCGGCACCTTTCATTCACAGCGTTCGCGATGAAATTCAATGCAGCCAAGAAACGGGCAGTATCTTAATTAAAGGCGAAAAAGCGTACCAACTCAACGATATTATCAATGTCACTATCAACGAGGTTCGCATGGAAACTCGTAATATCGTCGCTCGCCCAGCAGAATAGTTATATATGTTCTATTATTTAAAGACCATAAGCTGAAACTTATGGTCTTTTCTTCGTATATCTTTAATTCTATATATTCTTTTTCGCATTTAACGTTAAATTTTAGCTATTTTTCAATATTAATTCCTGATTATTCTTATTCGTATAAACATGCAGCGTGCTATTTTATAATTTAACTAATAGGCACTAAAGGGGTTAATACAATGAACAGAATAAGCAAACGTATTTTATCATTTATAGTGATCGCTACTGTCGCCGTCAGTGTCAGCGCGTGCTCTAATATGTCTAAACGTGATAAAAACACCGCTGTAGGTGCGGGTGTCGGCGCAGTCGGAGGTGCCGTTCTCACTGGAGGAAGTTCTGTAGGAACAGTGGGTGGAGCGGCAATCGGTGGGATCATTGGCCATCAGGTTGGCAAATAGAAGTTGGGAACTTAAAAGACGAAATCCGACGGACTTAGCGGCAAAAGTATTAGCCGCTATCCAGAAAAACCCAGCATTGTTTGAAGAGTTAGCAGAAAGCTGAGCGGTTAATAAATTCAGCCACCAGCTAACTTTACTTGAAACCCTTTAGTTTCAAGGTGCTGCTTAATCACATCACGTTTATCGCCTTGAATTTCGATGTTACTCTCTTTCACTGCGCCGCCGCATCCACATTTTTTTTTCAATTCAGCGGCCAGTTTATTCAATTCGCTATCATCAAGGTCTAGGCCTGTAACCACACAGACCCCTTTTCCTTTACGCCCTGCCGTTTCACGACGAATTCTGACTGTTCCATCACCTTTTGGCCTTTCAGGTTTTGGTTTTTCCTCAACAATGCGGCCAATATCTGTGCTATAAACAAGACGACTATTTTGATCACTCATACTAAGCCTTTAATCGACTGATTGATTTGTTGCAATGTCTGTGTTGGGTTTTCGCTACGCGTTATTGGGCGACCAATAACCATATAATCTACCCCCGCTTTAATCGCATCTTGCGGTGTCATGATACGGCGCTGATCACCAATATCACTGCCTGCGGGACGAATACCTGGCGTCACTAATTTAAAATCAGCGCCACATAGACTCTTCAAACGCTGCGCTTCATGAGCAGAGCAAACAACGCCATCAAGGCCACACTCTTTAGTTAGCAGTGCTAAACGCTCTGCATGAACAGCGGGCGATACATTAATACCTACACCAACGAGATCAGACTCATCCATGCTGGTTAATACCGTTACCGCAGTCAACAAAGGGGCATCTTTACCATAGGCTTCAAGTGACTGACGAGCCGCTTCCATCATTCGCGCCCCACCAGTTGCATGCACATTTACCATCCACACACCCATTTCAGCCGCAGCAGCCACTGCGCGTGCAACCGTGTTAGGGATATCATGAAATTTCAAGTCAAGAAAAATATCGAAGCCGCGATCATGGAGTGATTTGACAAATTGAGGACCATTAAATGTGAACATTTCTTTACCCACTTTCAAGCGGCAATCACGAGGGTCAATGCGATCGGCAAACGCTAATGCAACATCCGAGTCTTCATAATCAAGTGCGACAATAATGGGTGAATGTATCTGGTTCTCAGTTGAGGAAATCATTTCTTAGCCTTTAAAGAGTCGTTATTGTTTAAAAAGGTGACGCTGTCACTGACCATCAAGCCCACGGATGGGTTTTATCGTGTCCCAAGAGCGACATGATGGACAATGCCAATATAATGCACGAGATGTAAAACCACATTTGTGGCAACGATAATCAGGTTTGGTCCGAATTTGTTCACCGACCATTTTACGTAGCAAAATCAAACTTTCTTTTGCACGCCCTTCTTCCGCTTCTTCTAGGTGATAATCCATTAAGCGATAAAATAAACGCATAGTAGGATGACGTTGTATTTGGTCATTAATATAGCTTGCGGCCGCTTCATGATTTTGCTTTTCAACAATAATATCAGCAAGATAGAGCTCAGCTATTGCACCAGAGTTGCCTGCAACACATTGACGCAGATAATCTTCCCAGTCATCTGACTGACCCGTATGTTGATAACAGTCATAAAGTAATGGAAGCGTCTCAACAACAAGTTCTCTGTCTTGCTCATATACCTGTTTTAATACATTAATCGCTTTGTCATAATTGTTTTGCTCAATGAAAAGTCGCCCTTTCATGATTGAAACGCGAGCACAATTTTTGTCAGCTTGTGCTGCTTTATTTAAAAATGACAAGGCATCGTCAAGATCATCACTGGCGAGTTGCTGAGTTGCTAATTCACAATAAAAATGTGCAATTTGCTCACGTAACTCTTGATGACCTAATTTGACTAATTTACCTGCAACCTCAATCGCTTTTGTCCAATCGCTGGTGAGTTGATAAATATTCAGTAAAGATTGGTAGGCACTGAGTTTAAAATCCACCTCATCCGTTAACTGTTGAAACATGATTTCAGCACGGTCATAAACACCAGCGGCCATATAGTCACGACCCAATTGTTGGGTTGCCAGAAGACGTTGTTCAAATGATAATGCGGCACTTTCCACCAGCGACTGATGAATACGAATAGCGCGCTCTACTTCCCCACGAGAACGAAATAAATTGCCTAATGTCAGATGGGCTTCAAAAGCAGAACTGTCCTCGTTTTTTAACATATCGAGGAATAAATCAACTGCTTTATCTTGTTGATTAGATAATAGAAAGTTAACGCCTGTCACATAATCACGTGACAAGCGATTTGCATGATGTTGCTTATCTTGTTGAGCACTTCTGCGCCCCATATACCAACCGTATGCAGCAGCGACTGGGAGCAACAGAAACAGCAACTCGAACATACAGGATTATTCCTTGTTCTGAGTCGTCACTAATGAGGTTGAGTCAGAAATATTGTTTTCTTCAGCACCTAATTGTGATTCTAAACGTCTAATTTTACGACGTGCATTTTTTAGGCTAACTATAGTGCGTAAATAAAATACGGCGCACACCAGCCAACCGAGCACAAAACCGACACCAAAAAGTGATGCAAGCAGGGTAGATAATGAAAAATTCCCTTTTGCTATCAGGTAGTTAAATGTAATAACCTGATCATTGCTTGAACCTAGCGTAATCGAAATGATAAAAAACGCGACCGCCAGTAATAAAATCAGAAAATATTTCACATTTGTTCCCGTTATCAGTTCTTATTCATCCAGTAATATCTACCTGATAAGGTAGCATTTCCAACGCATTCAGACAAAGTAATTTATTTTATACAACACCAAATTTGGACTAAAAGTCCCATGTTCGCCACCATTTGTAGAAAGATTAGTCGGCTTTATTTTTTAAAATAAGATATTGCAACACACCATAGCCTAATATTGCAAAACAAGCACTGATGATAACTGACGTAATAATATCGATAGGCCAATGCATTCCTAATAACATTCGGCTAAAAGCAATCCCTTCTGCCCATATGGCTAAGGCAATGGATAACGCATATAAACGCTGTTGCCAAAAAAGCGCTATCAATAATAACACCCAGCCAGCGGCAAATAACATGTGCCCAGATGGAAAAGAGTATCCCGTTTCTGCCTGCCAATGTTTGCGTTGCCATGTAGGAATATCATTATTTGATTTAACTGTATTCTTAATTAATATTGCACGCTCGCTGCGTTTTAAATCATAAAAATCCGAAGGTGGGATATGATAGTTGGCAGCTAACCATTCTACATAAGGACGTGGTTCTTTAAATGAACTTTTTAACAACGTTTTCAAACCTTGTTGTAACAATACGGTACTCATGACAACCGTTATAATAATCAGCAAATATTTTTTATTTGCCCGAAATACATAGCTAATTATCCCAATAAACAATAGTGACGTTAAAATACTGTATGGTGCCCCTGCGGTATCAGTCAGCCACAAAAGCCACTGTTCTGATTTAAAATGATTTTCAGCCCCCCACTGCCACCCTGTAATTATCATCCATATCGGTGGAATGATGAGTAATAGTGCAAAACTACTCACAACTAAAATAGCCTTTCTCATTCAGTGGTTCCTATTAATAATAAAAATTAAACCGAATGTACAAATATTACATTCACCCCCCTGTTAACTCTGCTATAGTAATATACCGTTGACCGTGTGCAAAGAAAGTCAACCTCTATATGCTAAACGCCATATAGCGTCGATATACCATATTCAAAATATTTTATATCGATAAACGTTATTAATTAAGCAAGAGTTACTTTATCTAATGAAAGAAAATATGCAGCTAAAACGTGTTGCCGAAGCAAAACTACCCACTCCTTTTGGTGAATTTTTAATGGTAGGTTTTGAAGAAGTTGCTACCGGTCGTGATCATGTAGCGTTAATTTTTGGCGATATCTCAGGAAATAGCCCCGTACTGAGTCGTATCCATTCAGAGTGTTTGACGGGGGATGCACTATTTAGTCTACGTTGCGATTGTGGCTTTCAACTAGAAGCTGCGCTCTCTCAGATTAGTAAAGAAGGCCGAGGGGTATTGCTTTACCATCGACAAGAAGGTCGAAATATTGGCTTACTGAACAAAATCAGGGCTTATGCTTTACAAGATCAGGGCCTTGATACCGTAGAAGCGAATATCAAGTTAGGCTTTAAAGCGGATGAACGTGATTTTACCCTATGTTCTGATATGTATAAGCTATTAGGGATTAACGAAGTTCGCTTGTTAACGAATAACCCGAAAAAAATTGATAAAATGCGTGAGGCGGGGATCAATGTTGTCGAACGTGTTCCGTTGATCGTTGGTCGCAATCCAATTAATGAACATTATTTAGATGTCAAAGCTGAAAAAATGGGGCATCTACTGTTTAAACATCAATAACAGCATCAAAGGAAGAGTATCCTGCTCTTCCCTTTATTTTTTTCCTAACCTTTATTCTTTCCTAATTATAACAATTCTATCTGTGCCATTTATTGACTGCTATATTCACATTCTTTCTATAAGGTTTATACTGTTAGCAATATTATTACCTTGATGAATATGCTTAGTCTAATAATGCTATTCTTCAAACCACAAGGAGATATTGTGAATAACCTGCATTCTATTGAGCGCATGAGAAGACTGCGTAAAACCGAAAAACTCCGCACTTTATTTCAAGAAACGCAATTAACTATCAATGACCTTTGCTTACCTATTTTTGTTGAGGAAGAACTCGACGATTATATGCCTATTACTAGCATGCCTGGTGTTATGCGTATCCCTGAAAAACGTTTAGCTTATGAGATTGAGCGTATTGCTAATGCAGGGATAAAGTCTGTTATGACTTTTGGCGTTTCACATCACCTTGACGATAACGGAAGCGATGCATGGCAAGAAAATGGCTTAGTTGCTCGTATGTCACGCATTTGCAAAGAAACAGTCCCTGAAATGATTGTTATGTCAGATACCTGTTTCTGTGAATATACTTCCCATGGGCACTGTGGTGTGATGCATGGCCATGTTGTTGATAATGATGCAACTATTCATAACTTGGGTTTACAAGCGGTTGCCGCAGCTCGTGCAGGTGCTGATTTCATTGCGCCATCTGCCGCAATGGATGGCCAAGTCGCTGCCATCCGCCACGCATTGGATGCTGCTGGGTTTACTGATACGGCTATTATGTCCTACTCAACAAAATTTGCTTCTGCCTTATATGGCCCATTCCGAGATGCGGCAGGATCATGCCTGAAAGGTGATAGAAAAACCTACCAGATGAACCCAATGAACCGCCGAGAAGCATTACATGAGTCATTAATTGATGAACGTGAAGGTGCGGATGCACTGATGATCAAACCTGCGGGGGCTTACCTCGATATTATTCGTGATTTACGTGAACGTACTCAGCTACCTATTGGCGCTTATCAGGTTAGTGGTGAGTATGCACAAATCAAATTTGCAGCCCAAGCCGGTGCAATTGATGAAACACGTGTTGCTCTGGAAACTCTAGGTTCTATTAAGCGTGCTGGGGCTGACTTAATTTTCACCTATTTCGCGTTACAATTAGCAGAAGATAAAGTTTTATAGTGATATTTTGCTAAATAAAACCCGCGATACTGTATACTTTTACAGTATCGCGGGTTTTTAGCATTATCGTTTAATAAATGAACTGAGCTTGTGTATTTACCATACCAATAGGCTATTTTTCACGCTGAACTTTTAATTGCTGAGTTAAGCTTTGCGCGTATCTTTGTGCTATTTCTGCTGTGGCTAGCCCTGCAATTAGCAAGTCTTGTTTACCTGACTCCGTGATAGCAACAACCCCCCAATAATCAACTTCAACAGTCACACTTTCAGGGTTTTGATCTGGCATTGGTAAAATATCAAAATAGTCTTTAAGAGGCGCTATTTCAATAGATGTATAATCTGCATTTAAGCCTAGAGGGAACTCTTTGTCCGCATATAAACGTAAGTCATGAACTTCCGTTTCAGGGGTTCTCATCACAATGGAATATAAATTAGGGATGTGTTCTAAAATATCACGTACTTCTTCATTTGCTCCATCAAAATGGGATGTAGTCAATAAAATATCTGCTGCCCATAAAGCCCCTTTATAGAAATCAGTTTCATTGATATCTGCCATATTATTTCCTTTACATTGTTTTCAATAAGTTCAACCACAAGGTGACAGGTGCCGAAGCCTTTACAATCATGTTATTCCGAACAAAGAAACTTATTATGGCGAACTTCCCCCCTTTCATTTCACTAAATAACAGTAATCCTCTCCTGTAATATACTCTCTGCTTATCACCATAACGTAGATTGCTATCGAAAATATTGAGAAAAAACAATATTGATAAATAAGATTAAATATTGAAAAGGAAAACGCCTGCAGGGCGAACCATGCAGACGTTGGCATTGATAGATTAATGTAACATTTGCCTAATCACATAATGAAGAATACCGCCATGACGGTAGTAATCCATTTCAGTTGCCGTATCAATACGGCAGCGTGTTGTCACCGTTTTAACCTCACCATTCCCATAAGTAATGTTGATAGTGAGATCTTGACCAGGTATTAATGACTGTAGTCCCACAACATCAATACGCTCATCTCCTTTTAGCCCTAATGTTTTGCGAGAAATACCATCTTTAAATTCTAATGGAATAACCCCCATTCCAATCAAATTAGAACGGTGGATACGTTCATAAGACTCGGCGATAACCACTCTGATGCCAAGTAAGTTAGTACCTTTCGCAGCCCAATCTCGGCTTGAACCAGAACCATATTCTTTACCGGCAATAATTGCTAATGGCCGTTTCTCCTGTTGATACAACATGGCGGCATCGTATATTGCCATTTGCTGTCCCGTTGGGATATGTAAGGTATACCCCCCTTCAACACCCGGTACCATTTCATTTTTAATACGTATATTCGCAAAAGTGCCTCGCATCATGACTTCATGGTTACCACGGCGAGAACCATACGAGTTAAAGTCTGCAACCGCAACGCCGTGTTCTTGTAAATAGCGGCCCGCTGGGCTGTCTTTCTTAATATTACCTGCTGGGGAAATATGATCTGTGGTGACTGAATCACCAAGGATCGCCAAAATATTAGCGCTATGAATGTCTTTTATTGGGGCTGGCTTAACTTGCATACCTTCAAAGAATGGTGGATGGCGAATATAGGTTGAATCCTCCTGCCAATGATACGTCGCTGAGCTTTCAACTTCTAATGCACGCCATGCTTCATCCCCTGTAAACACGGCATTATACTCCTTACGGAACATCTCAGTTTTAACCTGTTGTACCGCACTTGCAATTTCAGCGCTGGATGGCCAAATATCTTTTAGATAAACATCATTGCCAGCTTTATCAACACCAATGGGATCTGTTTTTAGGTTAATATTCATATTACCGGCAAGTGCATAAGCGACAACAAGCGGCGGTGAAGCTAACCAGTTTGTTTTGACTAATGGGTGAATACGCCCTTCAAAGTTACGGTTTCCTGACAATACGGCTCCTACGGTTAGGTCAGCCTGTTTAATTGCCTCTTCTATTGGTTCTGGTAATGGACCAGAATTACCAATGCAGGTTGTACAACCATACCCCACTAGGTTAAAACCTAATTTATCTAAATAAGGGGTTAAGCCTGCAACGGCGAGATAATCCGTCACCACTTTAGAACCGGGGGCAAGGGATGATTTAACCCAAGGCTGGCGCATCAACCCTTTCTCAACCGCTTTTTTCGCCAATAAGCCAGCCGCCATTAACACGCTCGGGTTCGATGTGTTAGTACATGATGTAATGGCCGCAATCACCACGGCTCCATCGGTCAGTTCGAAACTTTTATTGAGGTATTTTACTGTTGGATAATGAGATGGAATTTTTTTGTTCACTTCCAATTCCACAGCACCACGAAAAGCTTTAGGTACTTGGCTAAGTTCCACACGGTCTTGGGGACGTTTAGGACCGGCTAAGCTAGATTCGACCGTAGACATATCCAATTCGAGCGTACTGGTGAAAATAGGTGCATCACCTGCATGTCTCCATAACCCTTGTTCTTTACTGTAGGCTTCCACCAGCGCGATTTCATCATCACTACGCCCAGTCAGGCGCATATAAGATAACGTGACCTCGTCTATTGGGAAGAACCCACAGGTTGCGCCGTATTCAGGGGCCATATTGGCAATAGTGGCACGATCAGCAAGTGGTAAATCGGCAAGACCATCACCATAAAATTCCACGAATTTACCCACTACACCGTGTTGACGCAGCATTTGTGTCACTGTCAGCACAAGGTCAGTTGCGGTGATCCCCTCTGATAATTTTCCTGTTAATTTAAAGCCAACGACATCGGGGATCAGCATCGAAACAGGCTGTCCTAACATTGCAGCTTCGGCTTCTATTCCACCAACGCCCCACCCAAGTACCCCTAATCCATTGATCATTGTCGTATGGGAGTCAGTTCCGACCAAAGTATCAGGGTAAGCATATAGCTGGCCATCAACCTCTTCATACCACACAGCCTTACCGAGGTATTCTAAGTTGACTTGATGACAGATCCCTGTTCCTGGCGGGACAACTTGGAATCGATTAAATGCTTTTTGTCCCCAGCGTAGAAATAAATAACGTTCATGGTTGCGCGCCATTTCAATTTCAACGTTTTCGCCAAATGCTGATTGCGTGGCAAATTCATCCACCATCACTGAGTGGTCAATAACCAAGTCGACAGGTGATAATGGATTAACTTGCGCCACATTCCCCCCCAATGACTTAACCGCTTCACGCATAGCGGCAAGGTCAACAACTGCGGGTACACCGGTAAAATCTTGCATTAACACACGCGCTGGCCGGTAGGCAATTTCTCTATCCGCATGTGCGTTTTTTTGCCAGTCGATAATAGCTTGTAGGTCTTGCTCGACAACTGAACTACCATCAATATGGCGTAATAGGTTTTCTAATAGAACTTTCAGAGACTTAGGCAACTTCGAGCCATCACCTATTTTTTTTGCGGCCAGTGCTAAACTGAAGTAATTATACTGCTTGTTTCCGACAGTAAGTTTCGAGGCACTCGCTGTTTTTAGACTCAACGACATAACTCCTCCTTGGTTTTTATGGCTATGGCAATATTGTGTTTACCACCATTATTTTTTGTTAACCAATTGTAAGCATAGTTGCTTTATAAATTTGATTTATGGATTTTGTGCCAAATTTTGAATTTCTAGTTAATTTATAATAGGAAATTTAAGATAAGAAGTGAAATAAGGAAGGCCAATATAAATAAAAGGTCAAAATACGCTGTAACTATAATGGCGCTTCTCCATTTAAGTTACAGCATAACGTTACTGCGTAAAAATTAATGAATTAAATAATCGGAAGCTTCATCTCTTTGAAGAAATCTTCAATATCTTCGTTATTTCTCAAAGCTACCGCTTTATCAACTACGTCACGGGTCAAATGTGGAGCAAAGCGCCAAATGAAATCATACATATAGCTACGTAAGAACGTCGTGCGTTTAAAACCGATTTTGGTGGTGCTATAGCTAAATTTATCACGCATATCAATGACAACTAAATCACTATCATTAACAGGATCAACCGCCATACTGGCAATGATACCTATTCCAAGTCCAAGCCTTACATAGGTTTTAATAACATCAGCATCGGTCGCAGTAAAGATGATTTTAGGCTCAATCCCTACTTTTTGGAACGCCACATCTAGTTCTGAACGGCCAGTAAAACCATGGGTATAAGTGACAATTTGATATTGTGCAATATCCTCAATGGTAACATTCTTCTTCGTTGCCAAAGGGTGATCCTTTTGTACCACAACACAGCGATTCCAATGATAGCAAGGCAACATAATTAAATCGCTATACAGATGTAATGCCTCTGTCGCAATCGCAAAGTCACTATTCCCCTTGCAAACCTCTTCAGCAATTTGTGTCGGTGAGCCCTGCTGCATATGCAATGAAACATGCGGATAGCGTTCAATGAACCCTTTGATAACTGGCGGTAATGCGTAGCGTGCTTGAGTATGCGTTGTGGCAATACTTAAGCTACCTCGGTCAGGGTAAGTATGCTCCCCGGCAACCGAGCGGATCGCTTCTATTTTAGATAACACCTCTCGAGAAATACGAACGACTTCTTCCCCTGCGGGAGTAACATGGGTTAAATGCTTACCACTGCGAGCAAAAATTTGGATACCTAATTCATCTTCAAGCATTCTTACTTGTTTACTGATACCCGGTTGCGAAGTAAATAGCCCCTCCGCTGTAGAGGAGACATTCAAATCATGGTTTACGACCTCAACAATATAGCGTAATTGCTGCAATTTCATATTTCAGTCTTCCTCTTACTTAATAACTGAGATTTGCTATAGCTAAAAAACATTAATTATAACTAAAAATTATATATAACTTGCTGTATATAACCAATATAACATTAATTCGTTAAGAATAAACAGTATGGTGATAAAATTTCATATACACAGGATAAGCTACAGTTAATGATGTCGTAAGATTTTGCAAAGACGGGTTAACTTTATTTCATTATGTGTTTCAATGAATAAAACGAATTAGGAAGATTTCCACAACATAAATTGGAAATGTGGATATCGATATTCTCAACGAAGAGAGGTCGTTACATGCGTATAAATATTTTGGCACTAATCATTGGTATGTCTACTCTATCTTTTGCCCCGCAACTATTGGCAAAAGACGTCTCTTATGGGCAACAAAAAATTGTCCTTTCGGACTCGATAAAACCGGGTAATGATTTTTATCGTTATGTGAATGAAGATTGGATCAACAAAGCCAAAATCCCAACCGGCATGCCTCGTATTAACTCTTTTGTTGACTTGTATTTGAATACCGAAAAGCAAACTCAATTAATTATTGATGAACTACAAAAAATACCTGAAAGTTCATTAGAGCATAACCAGCGTAATATTCGTAATTTATACCTGAGTTATCTCAATGAGCCAGCAATTGAAAAAGCGGGTTTATCCCCTATCCAAGCGGATTTAGATGCAATTACTAAAGCAAAAGATCATCGTGATATCAGCCGATTAATGACACAACCTGACTATAGCTCGCTAATCTCCTACTGGGTGGATTTAGATGCCAAGGCACCGGATACCTATGTGCTGTATATTGGCCAAGGCGGCTTAGGCTTGCCAAATCGCACTTATTACCTTGATGACACACCTCAAATGGAAGATATACGAAAAAGTTATATCGCTTATATCTCTACGATGCTGAAACTCGCTGGAGAAAAAAACACTGAGGAAAAAGCCAAGAAAATCTTTGCATTAGAAAAAGCCATAGCCACTGTACATTGGAGCCCTGAAGCGCGCCGTGATACCATAAAGAATTATCACGCGATGTCCCTTTCTGATATGAAAAAATACACCGATGGCTTTAATTGGGATGATTTTATCAGTGATAGAAAACTCACCGATAAACAGCTTGAAAAAGTGATTGTCGAAACAGACAGCGCTGTTGAACAGACCGCTAAAATTTTTACAGACACCCCTGTTTCAACATTAAAAGATTATTTAACATTTCAATATATTAGTGAACATGCCCGTTATTTAAATCAGGAAATTGCTGATACGCAGTTTGACTTTTATTCGAAAAAACTCAATGGTGTTGAAAAACAACGTACCCGCCAAGAACGTGCTTTACAAATAGTCAACTCATTACAGGGTGAACCATTAGGCCAAATTTACGTTGAAAAATATTTTGACCCACAATCTAAAGAAAAAATCCAAGATTTAGTCAGTTATGTACGAGGTACGTTCAACGCTCGCTTAAAAGATAATGACTGGATGGATGAGCCCACTCGCCAAGAAGCACTGAAAAAGTTAGAGCAATTTACCGTAAAAGTAGGCTATCCGGATAAATGGAATGATTTTAGCACGATCAACTTGAAACCAGATTCGCTGCTAGAAAACTATAAACAGGTATTAGCATGGTCTTACGATGATATGATCAGCAAAATAGGCCAACCTGTGCGTAAATGGGAATGGGGAATGACACCACAAACCGTCAACGCCTACTTCAACCCTGTACAAAATGAAATCGTCTTCCCTGCGGCTATCTTACAAGCTCCGTTCTTTGACCCAAATGTCGACCCGGCCTATAACTACGGTGCTATTGGCGCTGTTATCGGTCACGAAATGGGACACGGCTTCGATGACCAAGGTAGCTTATATGATGGCACAGGCCAACTACGTAATTGGTGGAGTGATAGCGCAAAAACACATTTCAAAGAAAAAACCGATAAACTTGTTGAACAATACAATGCTTTTGATGTTGATGGGCTGAAAGTGAATGGTCAATTAACACTAGGTGAGAATATCGGTGATTTAGGCGGACTAAACATTGCGTTAAGTGCTTATAAACAATTCGCTAAAGAAAACTACCCAAATGGTGAGCCGCCAATTATTGATGGTACAACTGGGTTACAACGCTTCTTTATTGCTTGGGCTCGCACATGGCAAGAACTCTCAAATAAAGAATCAGAACGTAATAAAATCATGACTGACCCTCATAGCCCAAATCAATTCCGTGCTAATGGTGTGGTTCGCAATATTGATGATTGGTACCAAACTTTTGGTGTCGATAAAAACAATGCGCTATATTTAGAGCCTGAGAAACGTATTCGTATTTGGTAGTGTATAAATGAAAAAGAAGGCTCGATATTTAACCTGAGCCTTCTCATTATAGCTAAATACCGCAGTTTGAATGACTTGATAATCGATACAATACGCTAGATAGTTCAAGCTGTGGCATTGTTAGCTGCACTTGCTAATCCTAGCCACAACTTGAAATATGGCGCGTATTATTTGATGACGCCGCAGGCCATCCTAGCCCCACCACCACCTAAAGCTTCTGGGTTATCTGAATAGTTATCACCACCAACATGCACCATCAGTGCTCTATCTTGTACATCTTTCAGTGATTTTAAACGCGGTGCTAAAACGGCATAATTTGCATTACCTTGACCATCCGCCACTAAGCCCGGTAAGTCCCCTAAATGCCCCGTTTTATCATAAGGCCCTTTATGCACACCAGTCTTAGCTGGATCTAAATGCCCTCCAGCCTTTAGCGCAGGGACAGGTTTACCGTCTTTTTCAGCGGGTTCACAACTTGGATTCTCATGGACATGGAATCCGTGAATGCCGGCTTGTAACCCTGTAAGTTTAGGCGTGAACAGTAATCCATACTCAGTTTCTGAGATAACAACCTCACCTATCGCTTTACCTTCGCCTGTTGGCGTTGCTTCTTTTAGTACTACGGTAGATTGCGCTGCATAAGCAGTACCCGCAGTAAATAATGCAGCCAGTAAACACATTTTAAACTTCATTTTGCCTCCGGTGGATAACATTTCTCTATCATTCCATCGACTTACCTTATTCTCTATATAAGGTAAGAACTGATACTGTTAATTCATCGTCGCCAATGAATCCCCCTAAGTTAACATAAATAAGATATCATTTTGCTGGTAAATTTTAGTTTAGTTACCAAATGATAGTCATATCACAATTGTCTTTCTATCTTTCTCTTATCCTAAAATGAATATTGATTAAATATCTATTTTCGGCTCCCCAAATTAAACATTCATATTAAGTATATTTAATTGGCTTTCCAAAAATGTTATCAATCTAATTGATGCGATTTTGCAATATGACAAAGGCTTAATTAACGACTCTGAACTGCAATAATGTTAGCACAACAGTAGTTTTTACCTATGGCAATGCCAAGTAAACAAAGGATAGCGCCCCCATAGATATTGGCCGCTGTAACGAGAGAAGCCCCATACCTATTTAATGCAAAACTTGTAACGAGTACCGGTACACAAAACGCCAAATAGCTTTCGATATAAAAAACAGATAACACACGGCTTTTTATTGTGGCATCAACATCAGTTAATAATACTGCCATCTCTTGCATAAAACAGATACCAAACCCCATTCCAGCTAAAGAGCTACCAACAAAAAGCAGTAAAACTCTATTAATATTGACGCCAAACAGTAAAAGGATTACCCCTATGAATAGCAATAATATTCCAACTTTCATAAATCCATCATACTGAATTTTATTGATAAAAATAATTGTTATTGATGCAGAAATAGTGAGAAACAAAAAAGCAGATCCACTGACCCAAATGTTAATATCACCAAAAGCAGCCGCGAGTAGTGAAGGCATTAATGATAAATAAAAACCACTTAACATCCATAGTGATATGTTAATTGGTGAAATTAACGCAAATCGTTTTCGCGAATTCACCGGCATCGTTAGTGATGGTTTAAATATTTTCGAAGTGATTTTTTGCTTATTAACGGATTCTGTTGTAAACCACAATGCCAACAATGAAACACATAAAATTATGCCTACAATAACAAATGTTGTTTTTAATGGCTCGCTAGCATAAGTTACCCCTGCGCAAGATATGAGCATTCCGACTGCCATGCCTGCCATTGGAGCAAAGCTGTTGATTCGTGAACCTAGTTGCTTATTGACATCAATAATCGCGGAACATAATGTCGCGGTTGCTAACGCGGTCCCTATTCCTTGGACAGCACGCGCTAAAATAAGAATAGTAACGGAATCTGCTGAATAAAATAGACCATCCGCAAGTAATATCAAAGTGAGAGAAATCAATATAATTGGCTTCCTTCCAATATAATCAGAAATCGCCCCTGCGATTATCAATGTGGTCAATAACGACAATGCATAAGCTGAAAATATGATAGTGAGTGTAAAAGTAGAAAATGATAACTTAGCTTGATAGATATGATATAACGGCGTAGGAACACTAGAAAAAGCCAGTACAAACATAAAGATAGATGTTAAATAAACAATATTTTGAGTAGAGCTAAATTTATATTGCAAGAGTTTATGACGCATGAAAATACCTTAACGCAATAAAAATGCTATAATATAAAACAATCATCATTAACGCAATATTATTGCATTAATAAATAATGAGTAAATATATGGAAATATCAGTCAAATCGCTAAGAACAGGTGGGCGAAGCGCAAAGATACAACAGGCTGTCTATCGGGCAGTGAACAAACTACTTGAAGAAAATACGCCATCAACGCTGTCAGTATATACCATTGCTTCAGAGGCTGGTGTGCCAGCTTCAACCATATATAGGCGTTGGGGAGATCTCAATCGGCTGCTTGCTGATGTTGCAGTGCAAAAGCTGCATCCTGATACGATCCCCAATGATATGGGGAATTACCAAGCTGATATCACCGAATGGGTAGAACAATATTATGAAGAAATGAGCTCTCCTACGGGTATGAATATGTTGAGAGAAATTATTTATGCAAAGGAAGGTTGTGCAGCAAAAAAATGCACCCTGATAATCGAGGAACAACTCAACATCATCAATAGCAGAGCTCAAGAGCGTGGCGAACAAATAATCCCAAATGAATTACTCATAAATTTTGTGGTTTCTCCAATTATTTTTCACTTATTATTTGATAATGAAACGCTTACTAACGAAAAAGCGTTATCCTTCTTAAATAAGCTTTTCATAGACAACTCGTTGACCTAACAGGGGTTATTAAAACTAACTGACGATGTAATGACATAAAAAAACCAGTCACAAATCGGTGACTGGTTTTTTCTATTATGTTGACGTCGTCAATGAAACTACTTTTCTTTGACTTCCCATTTACCATCAACGTAAAACGCACTCCAACCCGTTGCTTTACCGTCTTTTTCAGAAGAAACATATTGCTGTTTCGTCTTACGGCTAAAACGAACTACTGTTGGGTTACCTTCACCATCTTTCGCAGGGGCATCCGCTAAATAGGCTAATTTTTCAGGTAAACGGTCTTTAAAACGCTGTAACTCAGCTACGAGAGGTGCACGAGTTTCCCTTGATTTAGGGAAGGTGTTCGCAGCAAGGAACACACCTGCCGCACCATCACGTAATACAAA
This sequence comes from Providencia sp. Me31A, assembly GCF_050487165.1. Taxonomy (NCBI): domain Bacteria; kingdom Pseudomonadati; phylum Pseudomonadota; class Gammaproteobacteria; order Enterobacterales; family Morganellaceae; genus Providencia; species Providencia sp. Me31A. The sequence continues at coordinate 66,617 of NZ_JBKQGZ010000003.1, read as the reverse complement.
GTAAGCATCTGATTTTTCACATGGCAGTTCAGGTAATGGCACCGGATCTTCTTTTGGTGGAGCAACTTCACCACTTTTTAAGATCTTACGTGTATTTTTACACTCTTCATTAGTACACCCCATGTACTTACCAAAACGCCCCATTTTTAGGTGCATTTCAGCGCCACACTTGTCGCACTCAACGACAGGGCCTTCATAACCTTTTATACGAAACTCGCCTTCCTCAATTTCATAGCCTTCACATGCAGGGTTATTACCACACACATGTAATTTACGACCATTATCAATCAAGTAGCTGTCCATCGCTGTACCGCACTTCGGACAACGACGTTTTGCTCTTAACGCATTCGTTTCTGCATCATCCCCTTCAAGCACATTGAGTACTTCATCTTCAGGAATCAGGTTGATGGTTTTTTTACAACGTTCTTTCGGTGGCAATGCATAGCCCGAGCACCCAAGGAATACCCCTGTTGATGCGGTACGAATACCCATATGGCGTTCACAATCAGGACAAATAATTGATGTAATAACCATTGGATTCGTGCGCATACCGCCTTCTTCTGGATCTTTTTCGGCAATATTTAATTGCTTACTAAAATCAGAGAAGAACTCATCCAACACGGCTTTCCACTCGGCATCATGGTTTGCAACATGGTCAAGTTGGTCTTCCATGCGAGCGGTAAAATCATAGTTCATCAGATCATTGAAGTTTTCTTCTAAACGATCAGTAACAATTTCACCCATTTTTTCCGCATAGAAACGACGGTTTTCAACTTTGACATACCCCCTGTCTTGAATAGTTGAAATAATCGCAGCATAGGTTGATGGTCGGCCTATACCGCGTTTTTCCAACTCTTTAACTAGGGACGCTTCACTAAAACGTGCTGGCGGTTTAGTAAAATGCTGACTAGGTAATAATTCAACTAAAGATAATTCAGACCCAACTTGTATTGGAGGTAACGTTTTATCTTCATCGTTTTTACGCAGCGCAGGCATCACTTTCGTCCAACCATCGAAGCGTAGAGTACGCCCTTTGGCCTTCAGTTCAAAATCCCCAGCTTTAACAGTTAAGGTTGTTGAATCGTATTTTGCAGGTGTCATTTGACAAGCTACAAATTGATTCCAAATTAATTGATACAACCTTTTTGCATCATTTTCCATGTCTTTTAGTGAATCAGTGAGAACATCAACACTAGAAGGACGGATGGCTTCATGCGCTTCTTGAGAATTATCTTTACTGCTATAAACATTGGCATCTTTTGGCAGATATTTAGCGCCAAAGTTGTCGTTAATATAGCCGCGAACCATCTCTAATGCGTCTTGGCTCAAATTGGTAGAGTCAGTACGCATATATGTGATGTAACCTGCTTCATAAAGACGCTGAGCCATCATCATGGTTTTCTTCACCCCAAAACCAAGACGTGTACTTGCCGCTTGCTGTAACGTTGAGGTGATATAAGGCGCACTTGGTTTGCTTGACGTTGGACGGTCTTCGCGGTCAATAACCTCAAAGCGCGCTTTTTCAAGTAATTTAACCGCAGCTTCAGTTTGCGCTTTATTAACTGGTTTAAACGCTTTGCCACTTTGGGAGGTGACTTCCATGCGTAAGTTAGCGATATCTTTATCTGCTAAGTCCGCATGCAGTTCCCAATACTCTTCAGGAACAAATGCTTTGATCTCTCTTTCACGCTCAACGATCAGTTTAACTGCAACCGATTGAACACGTCCCGCAGATAAGCCGCGAGCCACTTTTTTCCACAAAAGTGGAGAAACCATATAGCCCACAACACGGTCCATAAAGCGACGCGCTTGCTGAGCATTTACCCTATCAATATTGAGTTCACCAGGGCTATCAAATGCTTGAGTGATTGCGTTCTTTGTAATTTCATTAAACACGACACGGCTAAAACGTGAATCATCACCACCAATCACTTCACGCAAATGCCATGCAATCGCCTCTCCCTCTCGGTCCAAGTCCGTTGCGAGGTAGATGTGATCAGCATCCTCTGCCAGTGATTTAAGTTCAGAAACCACTTTTTCCTTACCGGGTAGAATTTGATAATTCGCCTCCCAACCATGATAAGGATCGATCCCCATACGTTTAACTAAAGCATCACGCGGATCTTTTTTAGCTTTCTTTGTTTTGTCGGTAGATGAGCCTGTACTCTTTTGTGAGCCGGTTTGTGAACCAGAGCCGCTTTTCGGCAGATCACGAATGTGGCCAACGCTGCTTTTAACAACGTAGCCACTGCCAAGATACTTATTGATCGTTTTGGCCTTTGCCGGGGACTCCACTATAACAAGAGCTTTACCCATATTTACCTTTACCTAAATATCAACTATGACGCATTTCTACATTAAAATGCGTAAAATGAGAATCTCTTTTTTATATTGCGACACAATCACAATATATCAATATATTTTTAAACAATTATTTGTGTTGAAACAAAACTTATAAAGTCAGTCACGTTATGCTACAAGAACACAAAAGTCTTCTAGTTGACTGATTTTAACCATATAAAGGTATTAAGTCGTAATTGAAAACCACACACTCTACCTGATAAAATGCTAGAAGCAACCAATTATTTTTTCAAGGGAGCCATGTTATGCAAGACAATCTATCTTTCATCACTAAAGAAGAACTACTTAAAAAAGCCAATGATATCATCAAGAAACATGATGATTATATTCATGGCATGTTTGTAGACTCGGTTGAACAGCACCGAGGAACGTTAGTGTTCAAAGGTGAGTTCTTTTTAGATGAAAATAATATTCCCACATTAAAAAGCACCGCTGCTTTTAATATGTACAAACATCTTGCTCATGTTTTCTCAGAACAATACCAACTCAGTAATAACGACTAGTTAAATATTAATCATCCAAATGAAAATTACCGGCTATCATGCCGGTAATTAGTTCCAAATTGAAAATACCATTTTGCAAATTTCAATGCAGATTACAGTAATGGTTTTTGACCTCGCTGCCACCAGCGCAATAATAAGTTATCCACGCTGTTTGCTGCACTCCCCATAAACTTATCCATCATTTTTTTACTTAATACATAGCGAATACCCACTATTTCTTTCGTATCTATTGCATTGATAATAATGTCATCACTAACACCAATACTATCCACCAGCCCTTTTTCTAGCGCTTGCGAACCATACCAATATTCTCCTGTAGCCACCGATGTGATATCAAGAGATGGACGGTTTTGATGAACGAATTGCTTAAACAGCTCATGAGTTGAGTTTAAGTCCTCAACAAATTTTTTGCGCCCTTGCTCAGTGTTTTCACCTAACATTGTCAATGTACGCTTATATTCACCAGCAGTATGAAGCTCAACATCAACATCATGTTTTTTCAATAAGCGATGAATATTAGGAATTTGTGCCACTACCCCAATAGAACCAATAATAGAAAATGGCGCCGCAACAATTTTATTCGCAATACACGCCATCATATAACCGCCACTCGCAGCAACTTTATCCACTGCAATGGTCAGTGGGATATTTTTTTCTTTCAATCTTAATAATTGAGATGCAGCTAATCCATATCCGTGAACCATTCCTCCCGGACTTTCTAGCCTTAATAAAACTTCATCTTGTTGATCGGCTACAGCTAGAACAGCACTGATTTCTTCACGTAAAGAAGTCACTTCACGAGCATCCATACTTCCTTTGAAGTCTAAGACGTATAAACACGGTTTTTTAACCTCCGTTTGCCCTAGTTTCGCCCCTGTTTTCTCACTTTTTAATTTCACTTTTTGCTGTTTTTTGAACGCTTTTAGCCATACTTTATGCTCTGACTCATTCATTTTAACTTGTTGCATTTGACGTTGTCGTTCACGATAGCTTTCGCCTAAATCCGTGATTTTCAAAGCTCCCTTTGAACCTTGTTTACGCATACCTACACCAAATACAAAAATAGCTAGCAAAACAATTGCAACAACGATTGTGACAACTTTTGCTAAAAACAAACCATATAAAGAGAAATACTCCACAACTTGATCCTTCTGATATTTATCTTCAATACAAAATAGTCTCACGATTACACATAAACAACCAGAAAAAAACCATGCATAACACGATAAACTTCGTCGATATCTATGTTAGATTAGCCAATGTTCGCAAACAGTGCGATGATAAAGATTGTTATTCATTACAAATGATAGGAAAGAATATGCTCCAATATCAGCCTAGACAAGACCTATTAAAGGGTAAAACCATCCTTGTTACAGGTGCCGGTGATGGCATTGGTCGTGAAGCCGCTCTCACCTATGCGCGCTTTGGTGCATCCTTAATCCTTGTAGGTAGAACGCGCCATAAATTAGACGCAGTAGGGCAAGAAATTACAGCATTAACAGGGCAAGTCACACCTTGCTACATACTTGACTTATTAACAGCGACTATTGGTGACTGTCAAAAATTAGCCTCACAAATAGCCGAACATGCCCCCTATTTGGATGGCGTTTTGCATAATGCAGGAATACTTGGCGTGGTCGCGCCAATCACTGAACAGCCCAGTGACCTGTGGCATGATGTGATACAAATCAATGTAAATGCAACATTCATGCTAACTCAGGCGCTACTTCCCCTATTGCTTAAAGCACCGAATGCTTCCTTAGTGTTCACAAGTTCAAGTGTGGGTAAACAGGGGCGTGCTGGTTGGGGGGCTTACGCTGTCTCTAAATTTGCGACAGAAGGCTTAATGCAAGTTTTAGCCGAAGAATATAAACAAAGTCATCTGAGGGTAAATTGTATTAACCCAGGGGGTACAAGGACGAGTATGCGTGCCAGCGCATTTCCTAATGAAGATCCGCTAAAACTGAAAACACCCGCCGATATTATGCCTATTTATATTTATTTAATGGGCGATGATAGCTTGCGTAAAACAGGAGGAAGCTATGATGCTCAACCTGGACGTAAACCGGGCGCAGCGGAGTAATTGACAATGTCCCAAAACCGACATGAAGAGCGCCAACAACGCCTAAAAGCAAAAGTGGACGCACGTATTGAGATGGCACAGCTTGAACGCGGGATCTTAATTGTCTTTACAGGCAATGGCAAAGGCAAGACCACTGCGGCATTTGGCACTATTTGTCGCGCTGTAGGTCACGGTAAAAAAGCGGGTGTTGTTCAGTTCATCAAAGGAAGTTGGGACAACGGAGAACGCGAACTATTAGAGCCTCACGGAGTACCTTTTTATGTCATGTCCACAGGCTTTACATGGGAAACGCAAAATAAAGAAACCGACACCTTTGCTTGCCTTGAAACTTGGCATTATGCCAAACAGTTATTGAACGACCCACAATATGATTTAGTTGTACTTGATGAGCTAACTTATATGGTGAGCTACCATTATCTGGCGTTAAATGATGTCATTCAAGCGTTACAGAATCGGCCTTCCAATCAATCCGTTATCATTACGGGTAGAGGGTGCCACCGTGATTTATTAGCGTTAGCAGACACTGTAACCGAGATGCGTCCAATTAAGCATGCATTTGATGTAGGAATTAAAGCGCAAAAAGGAATAGATTGGTAACCTATATAATAAAGAGCAATATCTCAATATAGGCAAGCCCGATTATTGTAGATAATTAAAAGACGAGTTAATAGGAGGCTTTATCGCCTCCTCACTGATTAGCTTTCAGAATTAGTATTCTGAATTAATAACCACTTCCTCACCAAAACGTCCGGCTTTTGGTAACGGTTGGTAAGATGAGTTTGCTGCTCTTAAAATACGTATACCACGGATACCTAACTCATGAGCCGCTGCAATATCCGCATCCGCATCCCCATAATAAATTGTCAATTTATGGTCTCGCATCCAGCTTACTTTATTATTTTTACCTTCCCCTTCACCAGCAAAAATCACCGGCTGCATTTTATCTGCTGGGATCTTTAAGCCTTCTTGCACGTATTTAGTCACTGTTTCAGTTTTAGTTTCAGTACGACCTGTAATGAAATAAACAGTATCACCACGATCTAAGTGCATTTTGACTAAATCAATACCCACTTTTTTGGGCATGCTAAATTTGTCCCACTCGTTATTCATTTTTTCCCAAAACTGTGGATTTTTTAAATAACTAAAATCATTTGGCGAAAATTCGAGTTGACCGCGGTAGAAACCAGGGCTTGAAAATAACACCGTATCATCGATGTCAAAACCAACCGCCATTGGTGCTTTTCCCTCTAAGCTTTGCTTAATTTGCTCAATGGAGACCCAATGAATAGGTTGTTGTTGAGCAAGTTCAACAACAGTAACACCAGGGCTAACGGTTTCTGGCATTGGAATTTTTGCTTGAGAAGTTGCTGTAAAGCTTAATGCCAATGCAACCGCGCTCAACGTCAGTGTTATTTTTTTCATGCTTTATCCTTATTCAGGTTTATCCACTTAAAAACCATTCTTTATTCATTTGGATAAACTGTGTAACTAATGTGTAAGTAATATGCTCTGTGGCGTATTTTTCTATTGCTCTCGGTAAATAATGCAAATTTTGTGATTCACATCCCACAGCGTTGATAATATTAAGCCTTTTGTTTTCATCAAAACGAGACTGATATCTCATAAATATTATCTATTATTAATAATGTTAATAATAATGTGAGCTAGACCTGCATTTGTTAATAGTGAGCGAAAAAAACCAACCAAATTCCAAGTGTAATTCCTTAATTGGGTTTCAGTTGTTATAGTAGACTCAGCATGTTAGACAGTCTGATAGCATCATTGATATCAATTTGTAGCATACATATCATCATGCATATTTATCATATAACCGGTCAGAAAGGAGATTATTGGCAGAAATTTTAAATACAAAAAACGCAGGTTTTTATCCCTGCGCATCTTAAATAACAAAATATGGATAGCGTTTTAGATACGCGTGCGACGTTTTGCTGTCGGCCTTGAGGATTGGCGTTTTGAGGCTGGACGTGAGGCCACTTGCGTATGGCGTTTTACTGCACGGCGAATTTGATTAGCTTTAATACGACGTTGATCGCGTTCAACCGCAACTTTAGTTTCAGTTTCTGGCGCCAAACCAACTAACTCTCGCAGATAGTTAGTTTGCTCTAAACCCAGTTCAGTCCAACCACCCCGTGGTAGACCTTTTGGTAAGTCAAGGTCACCATAGCGAACACGGATCAAACGACTAACTTGCACCCCAACAGATTCCCAAAGACGGCGAACTTCACGGTTACGGCCTTCAGTTAACGTTACGTTGTACCATTGGTTCATCCCTTCTCCACCACGATATGAAACCGTTTTAAAAGAAGCTGGACCATCTTCTAACTGGACACCTGTCGTTAACTGGCGAATTTTAGCATCATTAATTTCACCAAAGACCCGCACCGCATACTCACGTTCAACTTCGCGACTTGGATGCATTAAACGGTTGGCTAATTCACCATCTGTCGTAAACAACAATAAGCCGCTGGTATTTACATCTAGACGACCAACCGCTATCCATCTTGCACCTGTTAACTTTGGTAAACGTGTAAATACAGTCGGGCGACCTTCAGGGTCATGACGTGTACACAGTTCGCCTTCCGGTTTGTAATAAGCCATGACACGGCAAATTTCTTTTTCAGGTGCTTTAATCGCCAATAAACGACCATCTAAACGAATTTTAGTATCCGCTTTAACTTCAACCCGATCGCCCAATGTGGCAATTTTACCATCAACACTGATACGGCCTGCTTGTAGGAATGTTTCGACTTCTCTGCGTGACCCATGCCCTGATCGAGCAAGGATTTTTTGTAATTTTTCAGTTTTTTGCGGTTTAGCGCTCATGTAACCCTCTGCTGTCGCCTTCACAGGCGTCAAATGACCTCTTGGATAAAGCATTAACTTCAATCCAAAAGGATTAAATTAAAAACCCGCGCATTATACACAGGTTTATCCTGATCCCCTATTACTTATCTGTATACTGCATTTTCAATACACTTTCCCTGATTAAGCCACTAAAATTTATTCAAAAGGCCTAGGATCGCCCGTTCCAACTCGTGCAACAACAGGCGTATCGTCAGTAAAATCGATGACAGTTGTGGGTTTTTGTCCAATGTAACCACCGTGGATCACTAAATCGACTTGCTTATCTAACAAATCACGGATTTCCTCTGGATCAGACTGAGTGAAATCATCACCAGGCATAATTAAGCTGGTCGACATCAGTGGCTCCCCCACGGCTTCAAGTAAATCGCGAGCAATAGGATTCGACGGCACACGCAAACCAATTGTTTTGCGCTTTTCATTCATTAAACGGCGAGGCACTTCTTTAGTAGCCCGTAAGATAAATGTATAATTACCCGGCGTATTATTCTTAATTAAGCGAAAGACGGTATTATCGACATGAGCATAGTTCGATAGTTCAGAAAGGTCACGGCACATTAAGGTGAAATTATGGTTAGTATCTAACTGACGGATACGACAAATACGTTGTAACGCATCTTTTTCCTCAAGACGACAACCTATGGCATAGCCTGAATCGGTGGGATAAACGACGACTCCCCCCTTATTTAAGATTTCAACACTCTGGCTTATTAGCCGTGCCTGCGGGTTGTCCGGATGGACATAAAAAAACTGACTCATACATACCTCAACGTTTTGGTATCGACAGCATCACACGGCAAAACACCTAAAAATGGTACTATCTTTTATAACAATCGAATGACTCATGCGCCAAACATAATCCATATTGATTAGTTTACACCGCATTATTAATACATCAATGAATTAGCTATTTTTTACTTCATGCCAAAGAGTCCAAACTGCGTCATCGTCATTGGGTAACCATAGGTTGCGACCGAGTTCTATCCAAGAACATGGACGATGAAAATCGGAGCCTACAGAAGTGCGTAAATCCACATTCTTAGCAAGTTCAGCTAAATATTGTTTTTCATTAGCAGGTTGCTGACAATGCGAGACTTCCATCGCATCCCCTCCGCATTGCTTAAAATATGCAATTAGTCGTTTTAACCACTTGTTAGATAACTGATATTTTGAAGGGTGAGCCAAAACGGCAATACCACCAGCGGCGTGAATAGCGTCAATAGACTCTTGAATAGTACACCATTTAGCGGGTACATACCCTGTTTTACCTTTAGATAAATAACGTTTAAATACATTATTTATCGTTTTTTCTTTCCCTATCTTCACAATATATTGAGCGAAATGCGCCCGAGTCACTTGTCCGCCCCCAGAAATTTGTTGTGCATTTTCCCAAGCGTTATCAATTCCCGCTTTTTGTAAACGATGCCCTATTTCGATACCGCGTGCTAAACGTCGTTCTGATTGTTCTTGCAACAATTGAACCATTGCAGGGTGCGCAGTTGAAAAATTTAGCCCAACAATATGAATTTCAATGTTTTCCCACAACGTTGAAATTTCGACGCCGTTGATTAGTTCAAGCGGTCTTTCATTGTCAATGAGATAACGTCTAGCCTGAATTAAGCCGTCACAAGTATCGTGATCTGTTATCGCTAAAATATTGACGCCCATTTCTATCGCCCGTTCAATCAGAGCCTCGGGAGAAAGCTCTCCATCAGAGGCTTTCGTATGGCTATGTAAATCATAGCGAGTCAATAATGACGTCGACACTTGCGACATTGTGTATCTTCTCCAATTTCCGTTAATAACAAACTTTCCTAATAAATTAACAAAGTGCTTGACACAAGCAGTGCGATCCAGTTAACTAGTACGCAAGACGGCTTAAGGCCAAATTATCGGTTTATCCAGTGAGGCATACGATGACTTTATTTAACTTATCAAATCGTTGGTGGCGTGACTTCCCATATTGGGCGGAAGCCGCACACGCATAGTTATTGTATGTCTCAGTGCCGAACCCGCCCACTAAGGCGGGTTTTTTAATGTCTAAAATCAGCGTAAGGCAACATAATGAACGAACAAAATACCACATTAGCACATTTTAACTATCTGGATAGCCCAATTAACTATCAGCCAGATCCCACATTGCTGTTTAACCACCTTTGCCAAAATGAGCCATCGACAATGTTGTTAGAATCAGCGGAAGTCAACAATAAGGCCAACCTGCAAAGTTTGTTAATAGTCAACAGCGCCCTACGTATTCGCGCTTTTGGACAGCGTGTTGAAATCGAAGCGCTCACCGCTAATGGTCATGCACTATTACCTAAATTGCTAATTCAACTTGATGGATTGATTGAACATCACTCCATGAGCAAAAATAGTTTAACCGTGACTTTTGGCCTGCCAGCAGCAGAATTAGATGAAGACAGCCGCCTAAAAGCCCCTTCTAGCTTAGATGTGTTACGTGCATTACCAGCATTAGCACAAGCTTATTCAAGCAAACCAGAAACGCTATTTATTGGCGGGCTATTTGCTTACGATTTAGTCGCAAGCTTTGAAGACTTACCTGAGGTAGATTCAGTCAATCAATGCCCTGATTACTGTTTTTTCGTGGCAGAACATTATCTGGTGATCGACCATCAAAATAGAGCTGCTCGAATAAAAAGTTGTATTTTCACTGATAATACATCTGATATTGAGAAGATAAAACAGCGCCACGGGCAAATCATTGCATCCTGCCGCCCATATTTACCAGCACTACCGCTTGAAACAGCCCCTAATTTTACTGTTAGTGTCAATAAAGATGACCACGAATATGGCGCGATCGTCACGTCTTTAAAAGAGGCTATTTATCGTGGGGATATTTTCCAAGTGGTTCCTTCACGTAAATTTACCATGCCATGTGCTCACCCATTAATTGCATATCAAAAGTTGAAAGCTCAAAACCCTAGTCCTTACATGTTCTACATGCAAGATCAGGATTTCACACTCTTTGGTGCATCGCCAGAAAGTGCGCTGAAATATGCAACGGCAAGTCGCAAAGTAGAAATTTATCCAATTGCAGGAACACGCCCTCGTGGGCGTAATGCTCAAGGTGAATTAGACCTCGACTTAGATAGTCGCATCGAACTTTCAATGCGTTCAGATGAAAAAGAATTAGCAGAACACATTATGTTAGTTGATCTAGCCCGTAATGACTTAGCCCGTATCTGTGAAGCGGGTAGCCGCTATGTGGCTAATTTAACCAAGGTTGACCGTTACTCTTTCGTCATGCACTTAGTTTCTCACGTTATAGGGACATTACGTCATGATTTAGATATTTTTCATGCTTACCAAGCTTGTATGAACATGGGCACCTTAACGGGAGCGCCGAAAGTAAAGGCCATGCAATTAATAGCACAGTATGAAAAAGAGCGTCGCGGCTCCTACGGTGGTGCGGTTGGTTATTTTCTAGGAAATGGTGATTTTGATACCTGTATCGTGATCCGTTCTGCGTATGTTGAAAATGGCATAGCAACCGTACAAGCAGGTGGAGGCGTTGTATTGGACTCACATCCACAAGCCGAAGCCGATGAGACTCGTAACAAAGCCAGAGCTGTGATCCGCGCAATTGCGCAAGCACACCAAGTAAAGGAGTTATTCTAATGGCGAATATTTTATTACTCGATAATGTCGATTCCTTTACTTATAACTTGGTCGATCAGCTACGTGCTGGTGGTCACCACGTTGTGATTTATCGTAATACAGTCAGTGCACAACACATTTTATCCGTTTTAGATAACATGGATTCACCAATTCTGGTTTTGTCTCCCGGCCCAGGTAAACCAAGTGATGCAGGGTCAATGCCTGAAATATTAGCTAGCGTCAGGGGCAAAATTCCAGTGATTGGTATTTGCCTTGGTCACCAAGCGATTATTGAAGCTTATGGGGGTACTGTTTCGGCTGCTGGCGAGATTTTACATGGTAAATCCTCTCTCGCAACTCACGATGGTTTGGCCATGTTTAATGCGCTTGAAAACCCAATTTCGGTTGCCCGATATCATTCTTTAGTTGGCAGCCAAATTCCTGAGAATCTTACAATTTGTGCCCATTCAAATGGCATGGTCATGGCTGTGCGTAATGATAACGATCGGGTATGTGGATTCCAGTTCCACCCTGAATCAATTTTAACAACTCAAGGAAAACAGTTGTTAGAAAATACTGTGGCGTGGGCTCTGTTAGCACCCAGTGCAAACACCACCACTCATTCGCACTAACGGAATACTAAAAGAGCCTATTATGCAAAACATATATGACAAATTATTCAAAGCACAGCCACTGACTCAACAAGAAAGCCAGTATTTATTTAATGCCATCATTCAAGGTGAATTGACAGAGCCACAATTAGCAGCCGTACTCATTAGCATGAAAATGCGAGGTGAACAACCGCAAGAAATTGCTGGCGCGGCACTCGCTTGCTTAGAAAACGCCCAACCTTTCCCTCGCCCAGACTACCCATTTAGTGATATTGTCGGCACAGGGGGGGACGGTGCTAACAGTATTAATATTTCAACAGCAAGTGCATTCGTTGCCGCAGAATGTGGTATCAAAGTGGCAAAGCACGGAAACCGTAGTGTCTCCAGTCGCTCAGGTTCTTCCGATTTACTTGCTGCTTTTGGTATTGCTTTGGACTTAAGTGCGCAAAGTGCTCGGGATGCATTAGATGAATTGGGGGTTTGTTTCTTATTCGCGCCTCAATATCATAGCGGCTTTCGCCATGCGGCTCCCGTACGTTCGCAACTTAAAACTCGCACCTTATTTAATGTGCTTGGCCCGCTAATTAACCCTGCTCGCCCTCCGATTGCCTTAATCGGTGTTTACCAAGAAGAACTTGTCAGACCCGTGGCAGAAACCTTACAGATGCTTGGTTTTACCCGTGCAGCGGTGGTGCACAGTGGAGGGATGGATGAAGTATCGCTCCATGCAACAACACAAGTTGCCGAATTAAAAGATAGCTCTTTACACTATTATTCATTAACTGCTGATGATTTCGGCTTATCACCTTACCAATTAGGTGATTTAGAGGGTGGTACACCTGATGAAAACCGTTTATTACTTAGCAACCTCCTACAAGGTCACGGCAAAGCCGCCCATGAAGCCGCCGTTACTGCTAACGTCGCAATGTTAATGCGCATAAATGGCCATGAAGATTTAAAACAAAATAGCGAACATGCACTCGCTATTATTCGCAGCGGCAAAGCATTTGACCGCGTAACGAAGCTAGCTGCAAGGAATCAATAAAATGAAAGCAACCGTATTACAGAACATTGTTGATGACAAAGTGAGTTTCTTAGTTGAGCGTAAAGCCGAACAACCACTAGATAGCTTTATTGCTGAAGTTAAGCCAAGCCAACGTAGCTTTTATCAAGCACTCAGTGCAAAACGCCCAGTGTTTATTTTAGAGTGTAAAAAAGCCTCGCCTTCAAAGGGCTTAATCAGAGAGGACTTTGACCCTGAAATCATTGCTAAAACCTATGCACCTTATGCATCGGCAATTTCAGTTCTTACTGATGAAAAATACTTTCAAGGTAATATGGCGTATTTAACCATTGTCAGTAATACCGTAAAACAGCCTGTATTATGCAAAGATTTTATTATTGACCCGTACCAAATATACCTTGCGCGCTATTACCAAGCCGATGCTATTTTATTAATGCTATCCGTCCTCAATGATGACGAATATATTGCACTTTCCAAAGTCGCTCACCAACTTAATATGGGCATTTTGACTGAAGTTAGTAATGAAGATGAACTAGAGCGAGCTATTAAACTAGAAGCAAAAGTGGTTGGCATCAACAACCGAGATCTACGGGACTTATCGATTGATTTAAATCGTACCCGTGAATTAGCACCGCGGCTAGCCAAAGAAACTATCGTGATCAGCGAATCAGGTATCCATCAACATCAACATATCCAATCACTTAGCAAATTTGCTAATGGTTTTCTCATTGGTAGTGCTTTAATGGAACAAGCAGATCTTGACAAAGCCTTGCAACGTTTATTAGTCGGCGAACACAAAATTTGCGGTCTGACAAGGGAACAAGACGCAAAGGCGGCTTTAAATGCAGGGGCTTCTTTTGGTGGACTGATATTTGCTGAAAACTCGCCTCGAAAAGTGACACTGTCACAAGCAAAGACGCTCATTCATAGCGCCCCATTAAAATACGTTGGTGTATTTCGTAATCAATCTGTCGATTTTGTCGCACACATTGCACAACAACTCGCCTTATCTGCAATTCAATTACATGGGCAAGAAAACCAGCAATATATTGAAGAACTCCGAGCCTTATTACCAAATAATTGCGAGATCTGGAAAGCCGTCGACATGTCTCAGGTTGAATTATCTCAATATAACACTCAAGGAATTGATGTTTTACTGTTAGATAATGGACAAGGTGGCACAGGAAAAACCTTTGATTGGACCACAATTCCTGAGTTAACAAATCAACGAGTGATGATAGCGGGTGGCTTAAATGCACAAAATTGCCTGCAAGCTGCAAAACTACTCTGTAATGGACTGGATTTTAATTCAGGCGTAGAAATTGAACCGGGTATTAAAAGTGAACAGCAAATAAATTTAGTGCTATCAACACTACTCGCAGCCTCGACATGTCACTAATTTATCGATGCTAATAACACTTTATAGAACAACAGATTTTGACTTAATTTAACTGACGAGATGGATAACAAACAATGAGCAAATTAGATCCGTATTTCGGTGAGTTTGGTGGACAATATGTGCCAGAAATTCTTATTCCCGCTTTAAACCAATTAGAAGATGCATTTATCGCAGCGCAAAATGATGCCGAATTTATTCGCGAATTTCATGATTTATTAAAAAACTATGCTGGCCGCCCTACTGCACTCACACTATGCCAGAATTTAACTGCGGGTACAAAAACAAAGTTATATCTAAAACGTGAAGATTTATTACATGGCGGAGCGCATAAAACTAATCAAGTGTTAGGCCAAGCATTATTAGCAAAACGGATGGGTAAAACCGAAATTATTGCTGAAACGGGTGCGGGGCAACATGGTGTCGCCACAGCTTTAGCCTGTGCTTTACTCAATATGAAATGCCGCATTTATATGGGTGCTAAAGATGTTGAACGCCAATCACCTAATGTATTTCGTATGAAGTTAATGGGTGCAGAAGTTATCCCTGTTCACAGTGGGTCAGCAACACTCAAAGATGCTTGTAATGAAGCCTTAAGGGACTGGTCAGGTAGCTATGATAACGCCCACTACTTATTAGGCACCGCCGCAGGTCCTCACCCTTATCCCACTATTGTACGTGAATTCCAACGTATGATCGGTGATGAAGCTAAGCAGCAAGTCCTTGAAAAAGAAGGACGCTTACCCGATGCCGTTATTGCTTGTATCGGTGGTGGCTCTAACGCCATTGGCCTATTTGCATCATTTATTCCCGAAGAAAACGTAAACTTAATTGGTGTTGAACCCGCAGGGCACGGGATAGAATCAGGCCAACATGGGGCACCATTAAAACATGGTCGTGTGGGGATTTATTTTGGAATGAAATCGCCAATGATGCAAACGAGTGAAGGACAAATTGAAGAATCTTATTCAATTTCCGCTGGTTTAGATTTTCCTTCCGTCGGGCCACAACATGCACATTTAAATAGCATTGGCAGAGCCGAATATGTGTCAATAACTGATGATGAAGCATTAAATGCGTTCAAACTATTATCTCGCAAAGAAGGTATTATACCTGCACTAGAATCATCACATGCTTTAGCTTATGCATTAAAAATGGCAGAACAACAACCCAATAAAGAACAGTTACTCATCGTGAATTTATCAGGACGTGGAGATAAAGATATCTTTACTGTACATGATATATTAGCCAGTAAAGGAGAATTTTAATGGAGCGCTATACCCAACTTTTTGAACGTTTAGATAGTCATAATCAAGGCGCTTTTGTTCCATTTGTTACCCTTGGTGATCCTGATGCTGAACTATCACTGAAAATTATTGATGCATTAATTGCAGGCGGTGCAGACGCTTTAGAAATCGGTATTCCTTTTTCAGATCCTTTAGCGGATGGCCCTACAATTCAAAATGCTAATCTACGTGCATTTAAAAGCGAAATTACCCCTACCCTCTGTTTTGAGCTATTGCGCCGTATTAGAGAAAAACATCCTACAATTCCAATTGGGTTATTGGTTTATGCTAACTTAGTTTTTACCAATGGTATCGAAAGTTTTTATATTCGTTGTGCGCAAGCAGGCGTAGACTCTGTATTAGTTGCCGATGTTCCGATGAGTGAATCCAAACCGTTTCGCGAGGCTGCACTTGCTCATAATATTGCGCCAATTTTTATTTGTCCCCCCAATGGGGATGACGCATTACTGCAACAAATTGGTCAATATGGCCGTGGTTATACTTATTTATTATCTCGTGCAGGCGTTACAGGTACTGAAAAACGGGCCGAAATGCCACTGACTCACCTGATTGATAAATTAAAACAGCATCAAGCGGCTCCTGCATTGCAGGGATTTGGTATATCAGAACCAGAACAAGTTAAAGAAGCTATTAAAAATGGTGCTGCGGGGGCAATTTCAGGTTCGGCTGTCGTAAAAATTATTGAAAACAACCTTAGTCGCCCCGATGTGATGTTGAAGACATTGACGACCTTCGTGTCGAATATGAAAGCGGCAACACAAAAATAAGATTATCCATAGCGTAAAGGCCATTATTTAGGTAATGGCTTTTTCTTTTTAGTGTTTAATACGTTACTTTCAAGCATAAAGCTTATTTTCATAAGTTTTTTATTATATAAAAAATGATTCATATTTCATAAAATATAAATGACACAGCGCAATTACCCAATTAACATCAATACCACACATAACTCCCTTAAGCGAAGTAAATACCGATAATTCCATTACACTTACTACAGGTGATGAACTCTTGGGAATAGCGTTGAAAAGACTAAATTATTATGTGGTGATTTTTTATTATTAAACGAACGAATTATACAAAAAATCCGAGAATATAAATACTCTCGGATTTCCTACTACAATCTAGTCCATCAGAATTTAGGTATTAACCCGTATTGCATCCTATCAAATTTATTAGAAGCGATAACCTGCTCCAAACATAAATACAAATGGGTCTAAGCGGGTATCAATCTTCGTCTGTTGACCTCCAGCTTTAAATTTAACTTCAGTATCAATGTCCATCCACCAAAGTGAGGCGTTCAACATCCAATTATCTGTTAGCATATAATCCATACCTGCTTGAGCCGCAAAGCCCCAAGAACTTGATAAGTCAAGATCTGTTAGCTGCATAGACTTACCTGTAGAATTGAATTTTTCATCAAAGAAGAAGGTATAGTTAACACCCGCACCTAAATAAGGACGTAATTTATCTTCTTTACTACCAAAATAATATTGCGCCATTAAGGTTGGTGGTAAATGTTTAACTGATGCAATATTACCATAATCACCTAAGCTAACTTTATGTTCGAACGGTGTTGCGGCTAATAATTCCACACCGATGTTATCAGTGATCATATACCCAAAGGTTAAACCTAATTGAGTATTATTATTGACATTAAATTTACCTAAGCCTAATACATCTTCAGATCCCGCATTTGGGCGTACCGTCGCTGTCCCAGCGCGGAAAATAAAATCGCCAGCTTCATGTGCTATAGAAACTGCTGGAGCTAAAGTTGCAGCAGCTAATACAAGCGCAGTAAGTTTTTTCATTATTAATCCCATTCCTGTGTTTTTATTTTAGGAAAATATACCGTATTATTTAAATTGATGTTCAAATCAAGATCACATCTTTTGCTTATTTATAGATAAACTAATAAACATGAGTTTATTATTCCATTTATTATTTTTTTAATTTTGATTTAAATCAATTTTTGAAAAATAACTAATAAAATATAAAATTGATCCTCATTTATATATATACTTACGCCACCTAAAACATATATTTAAAATACAATTTAAATATAATTACCCATTTTTCTTATGTTGTTGTCTGAATTTTAGACATTGTTATTTTGGTTAACTTCCCGAAATTTCTTATCTTTCTCTACCTCTAGACCAAATACTCAGTTACAATTGAGCTAAATTCTTGACTCGTTTGTAGATAGGAGCAGTTAAATGTCCATTTCGGCCAACTCACTCATCAGTGACAGTGTAAATTTTTTTAAAAACCAACTGAGTGGCCTCTTCACTATTGTGCTGTTAGCCAGTGTTGTCGGTCTTGCCATCTATGCAATGATGATCCCTAGCGAACAAATGATAGGCGTTCTTGTACAAGCACGAAATAAAATGATTGAATCGGGTAATTCAGGGCTACAAGACTGGATACTAAACCTGTCGGAAGAAGATAAAAGCAGCATTCTCAGAGTTTCCTTTGGATTAATCCTTTCTGTCACTCTCGGTAGCTTAGTGCTAATTTGTGGGACACTGTCCTATATTGCGGGGATGTCTCGTGGTGAACACATGACGGGCATTCAAGCAACCATCGCATCTTTGAATAAAGCTCCATCCATGTTTCTGCTACTTGTTGTTTGTTCTTTACTCATCCAGTTAGGTATCACAATAATGGTCCTGCCTGGTATTGTGTTAGCTATTGGCTTCTCTTTAGCCCCTGCAATATTGATCAGTGAACGCACAAACCCATTCAGTGCTATGGGTAAAAGCTGGAAGATGGCCTATGCAAATTGGCGAATTGTATTACCTATGATCTTAATTTGGATGGCAGCTCAAATGATCATTAGCATTTTATTAGAGCTCTTCAATATGAATCATATTGCTATCAATGGCATTTCGTTCTTACTTAATAATTTTGTTGCTGCATTCGCTTTAATTTATTTTTATCGCTTATATATGTTAATAAATAAGAATCAATAGTTTTGATATGAGGGTGTCAAATGACACCCTTCAATTTGATTATTTTTGAGAATTGTCTGACACAAAATTAATTTCATTATCCAATAATTCAGCCTCGTTTTCCTTATTGTGGCCTTGTGCGTCTTTTGATTTCCTAAGTTCTTCAGCTTTTCTATCCTCAACACATTTCATTTGAATTTGCTGCTTACTTTGTATTAGTCGAATCGCAAAGTAGATATCTGGCACGACTAATAAATCATCATCAGAGCGATTCATTTTATTTTGCTCTAACCAACGTTTTATTGATGTTCTACGCCCAGCCAACACCAATGTAACCCCTTTAGCTTTTAATGATGTGACTATGTCATTCAGCGTTGAAAATACACTAACATCATTGTGTGTAAAACTTACTGTAGCATCAACAATCACCCAAGCAGGCCTTTTAAGCTGGCTATCAAGATGCTTATTTAAGCGCTCTTTGAAATAATTCACATTAAAGTAAGTCAACGGAGAGTTAAAACGATAAATCAGAACACCATCAATGTGCTGGATATCATTCTCAGAGGTCATTGAATGCAGCATTCCTTGCTCATCAACCCCCAATAATTGGTCTGTTGGTCTGAATATCACTCGGATAAACTGCAATAAACCCAATAAAACAGCTAAGCCCACACCACTAATCAAACCGACAATTAAAACTGCAAATAACGTAAAGACACATAAGAAAAATGCCTCACGATTGCGTTTACGCATAGATAAAATACTACGAAAATTTAATAATGAAAATGTTGAGATAATCAAAACCATACCTAACGCGGGCATAGGTATATATCCCAGTAAATCCATTGAAAAAAGTAACACGGCTAAGATGGTAAGCGCAGCAACAATAGAGACTAATTGTGTTTTTCCCCTCATCATGTCATTCACTGCGGTACGGCTACTCGCTGCACTCACCGCAAAGCCCTGTGCAAATGCTGACGCAATATTCGCCACGCCTAATGCTCTAAGCTCTTGATCTGCATCTACAGTATAACCATTTTTACTGGCAAAACTCCGCGCTGTCATCATAAAACTCACGAAACTAATCACCGCTAAGTTCAATGAAGGAATAACAAGGTCACGTAGTAATCCAGGAGGGAATTCAGGCATAGGAATATAAGGGAGCCCTTCACCTAAGTCCCCCACTGTGCTAATACCATATTGTTCAAGATTAAATGCAATACTCACCGCCGTCGCTAAAATCATTGCAATTAATAATGACGGCCATTTACTGCGTACACGCTTAATAGCAAGAATAATGCCTAGGGTTGCCGCAGCCACTAACAACGAAGGAATATGAGTCTCTTTTAAAGCCAAAGGCAAAGCTATCAGACGCTCAATAAACCCCGCGGGCAATGTACTAATACCAAAAACCTTGCTAATTTGACTGACAATGATCGTTAGTGCGACCCCATTTAATAAGCCTTGTAATATCGGACGCGATAAAAAATCCGCAAAAGTTCCTAAGCGAAACCTTGCTGCTATCAAGCACCAAAGCCCTGTCATGAAGCTCATTACAATGACCAATTGCCAACGTATTGTTTCATCTCCCATCGCAAGAGGAGCAACTGCTGCGGCAATCACAGCACAAGTAGCCGCATCAGGGCCAATAATCAACTGTTTTGATGTGCCAAATAGCGCATAAAAAAACATGGGCAAAATGCAAGAATACAAACCAACAATCGCATTCACCCCCATCAACTCGGCATAGGCAATGGCAACAGGCAAAGCAACAGCTGCAACAGACAATCCTGCTTTAATATCAGGACCAAGATCTGAACGTTGATAGTTAAACAGTGTTTCTAAACCGGGCATCCAAGCGAATAGCCTTGCCTTTATCATGGGTGAAAAATACCTATAAATTAGTAAGTTAAATTATATTGAATACTATTTATATCTGAACTAATAAAGTTTATCTAGAAGTAAGTCAAATAATGGTAAAATAGTGCAAATATGTTTGGTAACAAAGCGTATTTATTGGTAAAAAGGTGCAAACTTTTAACAAATAAAGCCAAAATCAGTTAAACTACTCCATTATCTTTACGTTGAGGCGCTATATTTACTGTTATGAAACAACTTATCGATTTTATCCCTTTGATCATCTTTTTTATTGTTTATAAAAGGTATGACATTTTCTATGCCAGTGGTGCGCTTATGGTAACGACTCCACTCGCCTTACTAGCAACTTACCTGATTTATAAAAAAGTTGAAAAAGTTGCAAAAATCACCTGTGCCATTGTCATGGGGTTTGCTGCTTTAACACTGATATTCCACAGTGATGCATTTATTAAATGGAAAGTGACCATTATTTATAGTGTCTTTGCATTAGCATTATTGATTAGCCAATGGTTTACTGAAAAACCATTAATCCAGCGGATGCTAGGCAGTAATCAAGAAATAAAATTAGCAGATAGTTATTGGAGTAAACTTAACAGTGCGTGGGCTATTTTCTTTATTTTTTGTGCTGTGCTTAATATTTATGTCGCATTTTGGATGGCGCAAGATATGTGGGTTAACTTCAAAGTGTTTGGATTGACCGCAGGAACATTGATATTTACCATTTTGAGTGTGGTATACATTTTCAAGAATATGGACAAAAAACCTGTCGAAAAACACGAAGAATAATTTTTTCATCATGAACCAGAAATGCCTGTTAACTTTATTAGCAGGCATTTTTGTTGGAAATTAATATCGCCGTTCAGAAAATGCCTTCTCAATTTTTTTGTCTGTATTATATTGAGATAACGCATAAACAGACCAAATTGCCGCAGGTAGCCAACCTATAAGAGTTACTTGCAAAATCAGGCAAATTACCCCAGCAAAGGGGCGCCCTATAGTAAAAAATTGCAGCCAAGGTAATAATATTGCCAATAACAATCTCATTTCATACCTCAAAACTCATCTCATTAATAACTATTTATACCATATAGTATAAACAATCTAATCAATCGACTAAATGTAAAAAACACTTCTTGTTTTTTCTTTGCATAAATATATTTTGGGGCGACTTTAGTCACAATAACCTAACTATAATGTTTTTTTGTCCATTTCTTTTTATACAAATTCAGTTAAATGCTTATTACCGATAACTATCAATGTAGTAATGGTTTACTACTGTATAGATAATTTGCTATAAATGCCGAATCAATATGTTACTAATCCTTTATTAATAAGAGTCAGATATGCAATTACCAAACGGTGAGTTGGTTTTACGAACTTTAGCGATGCCAGCAGATACCAACGCAAATGGCGATATTTTTGGTGGCTGGCTAATGTCCCAAATGGATATTGGTGGTGCTATTTTAGCCAAGGAAATTGCGCTGGGCCGTGTCGTTACAGTCGCAGTTAATGGTATAAAATTTCAAAAACCCGTTGCTGTAGGTGATGTTGTATGTTGTTATGCACGTTGCCTAAAAACAGGCAAAAGCTCAATTACCATAAATATCGAGGTCTGGGTGAAAAAAGTGGCAACTGAGCCCGTTGGACAACGTTATCGAGCAACTGACGCCGTATTTACCTATGTTGCCGTTAATGACGATAATAGCCCTCGTTCATTACCTCAAGAAAAACAACATTTTCAGTTAGCGAGTTCAGAACAAGCGCCTGAATAAAATTTTACTAACGGATAAATAAAAAGCACTTCATATGAAGTGCTTTTTATTTCGTTAAATATTCATGTTTAGACTTGGCTGACTGTACCATCTAACTTGAAGTAAATCTCTGTCACATAACCTTTTGCTGGTTGTTTTTCAAACTTCCAACGGTTCATTGCACGTTTTACGTCACGCTCAAATAACCCTTTAGGTGAAACTTCAACAAATTCAATATTAGTCACTCGGCCACTGTCATCAATATCATAACGAACTTTAACATACCCTTCTTTACCTAACCGACGGGCTCGCTCTGGATACACCGGAGCTTGTTTGTGTAGTGCTCTTGGACCACTTTTATTTGATGATTGATGGCTACTCGAACCTGTATTCTTTGCTGTCGTTACTGGGTTATTATTGGCTTTAGGTGCATTTACGTCCGATTTAAGATTACTCATTGCGAGTTGTTTCTCAACAGGTTTCACATCTTCTTTAATCTTTTTCTTTTGTTCCTGTTTTGGTTTAGGTTTCTTTTTCACCTCCGGCTTTTTCTTAGGTAGAGCAATCACAGGCTCAACAACCGGTTCGGGTTCGGGTTCAACAACAGGCTCAGGCTCGGGTTCTGGCTCAGGCTCTACAGGTGT
This sequence comes from Providencia sp. Me31A, assembly GCF_050487165.1. Lineage (NCBI taxonomy): Bacteria > Pseudomonadati > Pseudomonadota > Gammaproteobacteria > Enterobacterales > Morganellaceae > Providencia > Providencia sp. Me31A. The sequence goes on along the minus strand of NZ_JBKQGZ010000003.1, from coordinate 43,610 downwards.
TTCAACTTGTGCAACAGGTTCTGAAGCGGGCTCTGGGGCAGCAAAAGCAACCATCGCTATCGTCATCGGCTCGGGATCTCTGGCCAAATTAGGTTGATTAAAAATCCATGCCATCGCAAGACCTGCATGAATAGATAATGAAATGACGATAATTAAAGTCCAACGTATCCAACGCATATGCAATTTCTACCCTACATCTGTCTACCAAAAAGAATATAGATGATAGTTTAAATGCAAATAGCAATCATATTCAATAAGGTTTGTCATACAAAGTGAAAAATGTGAATATGCGCCTGAATACCCCTACTCAATCCACTGAGTAAAAAGTAATGAATGACGACGGCGATAAACGTCTACTTTTCGCATTGAATAAATGTGCATATTCCGTCTGGAATGCCCTTCTAGCCAACGTCTACGACGACGAAGGGATTGTCTTAACATCCGCCAACGCCCCACTTCATGTCTACTACGTTTCATCGAACTTTGTCCTTTTAATCATCAGAAAATAATTGAAAAAAAATATTATATTCCTTTGTAAAAAAGAACCAAGAGGAAGTTTTTCTGCAAAAAACACAAATAATTTGATTTCAATTAGATACTATAAATATATGTAACAGATATTTCGTGATGGTTTTTCTATTTCACGAAGCTTTTATTAAAAAATTTTGCTAAATTCTATTAAGTTGATATTTTACTAACAGTTTTTATTAACTTAAATATCTTTTTTCGACACTATTTTCTTATCAGTGAGGCAATAATCCATCATGGCAACCGTCTATACACTTATGAGTTGGCTGTTCTTTTTCCTTTATTGGTTGCTAATTGCTGCAATTACAGTTCGCATATTAGTCAAGAGAAGACCCGTCACCTCAGCCATGACATGGCTTCTGATCATCTATATCCTTCCCTTAGTGGGGATTATCGCCTATATCGCATTTGGTGAGCTCCATTTGGGTAAACGTCGAGTTGATAAGGCCCATGAAATGTGGCCTTCAGTTGCGACTTGGCTAGAAAACTTACGTAGTTCAAAACACATATTTGCCACAGATAATAGCTCCGTTGCTGAACCTCTTTTTCAATTAGTTGAAAAACGCCAAGGAATTGCCGGCGTTAAAGGGAATCGAATTCAGTTATTAACAACATGTGAAGCTTCATTGAAATCTATTGTTAATGATATTAATAATGCTCAGCATTCTATCGAAATGGTATTTTATATCTGGCAACCTGGTGGATTAGTCGACGGCGTCACAGAAGCACTCATCAATGCAGCCAAACGAGGGGTTAAATGTCGCATTATGGTGGACTCAGCAGGAAGTTGGCATTTTTTCCGTAGCGATTACCCGAATAAAATGCGAGCTGCGGGTATTGAGTTCATTGAGTCGCTTAAAGTCAATTTAATGCGTTTCTTTTTACGTCGTATGGATTTACGCCAGCACCGCAAAATAATAGTCATTGATAACTATATTTCATACACAGGAAGTATGAATATGGTGGACCCGCGTTATTTTAAACAAGATGCAGGTGTCGGCGAATGGGTTGATATTTTAGTGCGTATGGAAGGCCCCGTCAGTACGACACTGGGAATTGTCTATGCCTTTGACTGGGAAATGGAAACAGGTCAACGAGTTCTACCACCACCACCAGATAGCAATATTATGCCTTTTGAACAAGATAACGGGCACACAACTCAAATTATCGCTTCTGGCCCTGGTTTTCCTGATGAGCTGATCCAGCAGTCGTTAATGACTGCCATGTTTTCTGCTCGCAAACAATTAATCATGACCACGCCTTATTTTGTTCCTAGTGACGACTTGCTACATGCCATTTGTACTGCCGCAATGCGTGGTGTTGATGTAAGCATTATTATGCCTCGACAAAATGATTCATTCCTTGTTCGTTGGGCAAGCCGTTCATTTTATAGTGAATTATTAGCTTCTGGTGTTAAAATTTACCAATTTGAAGACGGTTTGCTACACACCAAAAGCGTATCGGTGGATGGCGAGCTCAGCTTAGTAGGCTCTGTTAACTTAGATATGCGTAGTTTATGGTTAAACTTCGAAATTACCGTGGCAATTGATGACAAAAATTTTGGTAGTGATCTCACATTAGTTCAGTATGATTATATCGCTCGCTCAACACGCTTAGAAATTGAAGAATGGGAAAAACGTCCTTTCTGGAACCGTGTCGTGGAACGTGTTTGCTACTTCTTTAGCCCATTGCTATAGGTTAAATTTTTTATTAGGAAAGGTCATGACAGAAACACAACATACAAACTTAATCGATGAAGACGATATTATTGAAATTGCTTATGACCTATTCCTTGAAGGTGCAATGGATAATTTAGAGCCAGCTGACCAACTCATTTTTGCTTTACAATTTGAAGAGTCTGGCGCGGCTGAAATCATTCCCTTAAGCAATCATTGGGATGATTTTATCACTGAACAGACTGATGTAAACCAATTCAGTGAAGTCATCATCGGATTAGCACAAAGCCCTGATGCAGAACTCGATGATATTTTTGCTCGCATATTAATTAGCCGTCATCCCACTAAGCCCTTCCATCATATTTTGTGGAAGAAATAGACATTGCGGGGCATTTGCCCCGTTCTACGCGTCTTCATTTTCCTAAGAAAAATCGCCTACCACTGAGAATTTCCGTAAATAGTTTTGGATATTTATTCTAACGTACTCATTTTTCTCTTTCGGGAATTTTTTCCATGCACGTTCTAATAGCGGTATCGCATCCGGTAACACGGTATTAAGATTAACAAGTGTTTGAATAGCTAAAACCGCCATATCACCGTCATCTGATATGATACTTGGGTAGAAAAGTGCAATTTTAGCTTCAATCTCATCATCAAAACTCGCCGAGTGAAGCGCTGTTCTCGCAAGATTAAGATTAGCGTGTTCAAATAAATGAGCAAAATATTCAACTTGCGTGACGCCTAATTCTTTAAGAATATACCCCGCAAAGCAAATAAATTCGGCATCTTCCACACTTTTAATGAGCTCAAGAACGCAATCTTTATAATCAGCTAAATTTCCTTTTTGATTAAAATAAATAGTGCTTATCGCTAAATTTTGCCACGAGAGATCTCTACTATTTAACGCCGTCATAAGATAAGTCGATGCCGTACTTGGTGAGTATTGTGCTAAAATCTTTAATGCTAGCTGTGCATTTGTGCTTTGTTCTTCCTGAATAATATTTGCTAACAACACTAAGCCGTTATTTGATAAACGTTTTAATTTACTCAACCCTGCTAGCGCCTGACTTTTTTGCTCATCACAATGCGTTTGCATATATAAATTAAATAACGTTTGTTCATCACCGCCTATTCGATGACCAAACCAGCTGGTTTCATAGCCTTGAATGATTTCATCTAACCAGCGCTCATACCATTCAAGGAAACTCAATTCATAAGAGAAAAAGAACGGCTGATCAGAGCTACACCAATGGTTTGTATAAATAATTCGCCCTACATACTCCCCCGTAATCACCAGTAATAAGTCATATTCACATCCGCAAGTTCCAAGGTAAAAAATACCTTGGTGGATATAGTTTTCTCTTTCATCAAACTCTTCATCACTGCAATCATCATCAAGGAAAGTCAATTTCTGCCATTCCTCTTGGCTCATATTAGGGCTTAAAATAGATGGTAGAGCCGCCGTTTTCTCGAAGCGGCTTTCACTGTCTTCAAACCGTTCAATACCATAGTATGGCCCTGCGCCACCATTACCTATTTCTGTCAAAAATGAAACAAAATCAGAAGGCAATTTCGCCCCTGTACGTGCTTGCCATTTTTCTATTTCAGACAACGCAATTGGCGGGTTCAATTGATACTTGTGGCTACTTGCGCCAAAAGTCTCTAAATCGCCATCAACTTGTTGAACCAACGGTAATTTATGGCGGATTCGCTCTAGCGGTGCATTTGGATATTGGCGATTAATCTGTTTCCATTGATGTAAGATTTGCACATCTTCTCGCGAATAAATATGACCCATTATATTTGTATTCCCATATTTTATATTGACTTGTTCTAGCCCATTTATTAGCACAGTTTATGCTTTTTCGTCAGATGTGATAAATAAATTGAAGTAAGAAATAGCACTATTAAAAATATTGGCTAAAAAAAACAGAGCAAATTACTCTGTTTTGAGGATGTTGACAAAGCGGGATAAAGCGTGTTTTTCCCGCTTTGCATTAAGCACTTATAGGGGGTCTATTTTCAAACAAGATACCGCATGCTTAAAACTACCTTCTAACAATGGTCTCGTTTTCGCGCACTCTTCATCAGCCAATGGGCAACGAGTTCTAAACACGCAACCTGATGGCGGATTTATTGGAGAAGGTAGTTCCCCTTCAAGTAATTCAATTTCCTTATTTTTTTCTTTATCTGGGTCAGGAATTGGGACGGCAGACATTAGTGCCTTGGTATAGGGATGCAGAGGGTTGTTATAGACCTCGTCATAGGTACCTAACTCTACTGCGTGCCCCAAATACATGACTAAGACCCTATCAGAAATATGTTTAACCACCGCTAAGTCATGGGCAATAAATATTAGCGATAGTTTCATTTCTCTTTGTAATTCTTGCAATAAGTTAACAACTTGAGCTTGAATAGAAACATCTAAAGCAGAAACTGGCTCGTCACAAATAACGAGTTTAGGCTCTAAGATCAATGCTCTAGCGATACCTATACGTTGGCATTGCCCCCCTGAAAATTCATGAGGATAACGATTGATAAGATTAGGCAATAGCCCAACTCGCATCATCATTTTTTTCACTTTTTCAGTAATTTGTACCTGTGTCATTTGGGGATGATACGTTTTTAGCGGTTCAGCAATGATATCGCCAATGGTCATGCGTGGGTTTAACGACGCCAACGGGTCTTGGAAAATCATTTGAATGTCACTACGAACACGACGCCATTCTTTATCGCTTTTCCCTAATAAGTTTTGTCCCAGCCAACTCACTGTCCCGTCAGTCGCCTTTACTAACCCAATCAGCGCTCGAGCAAATGTTGATTTACCACAACCCGACTCCCCAACCACTCCCAGAGTTTCACCTTCATGAAGGCGCAGAGTCACACCATCAACCGCTTTTAAACTTTTATCAGGTTGCCAAAACCACTGTTTTTTATCCCTAATTGAAAAATGGACTTTTAGATCGTTAACTTCTAACAGGACAGGCCTATTTTCATGAGTGGTCATACCAATTCCTCCATAGGCTTAAAGCAGGCACGCAAGCGTGTTTGCTTAAATGTCGTTAACTCAGGCTCACTATCAACACATTGTTGTGTCGCATACTGACAACGAGGCGAAAATGGGCAACCTTTTGGAAGTCTTAATAAATTAGGTGGATTGCCTGGAATAGTCGCTAAACTTTCATCATCCCCATCAAGGCGAGGAACCGCAGCCAATAGTCCAAGGGAATACGGGTGAGATGGATGATAGAAAATATCTTTTGCAGTACCATATTCCATTGTCCGCCCTGCGTACATCACCAAAACTTTGTCACAAACACCCGCGACTACACCAAGGTCATGAGTAATCAATATAATTGCAGTATCAAACTCTTGCTTTAATTCATTCAGCAAAGTCATGATTTGAGCTTGAACGGTCACATCCAACGCTGTCGTAGGCTCATCTGCAATTAACAGTTTAGGTTGACATAATAATGCCATCGCTATCATCACACGTTGGCGCATTCCCCCTGAGAACTCATGAGGATACATATTCATTCTTTTACGAGCTTCTGGCATTTTAACTGCATCAAGCATGCGAATAGACTCTTCAAAAGCCTCACTCTTACTCATGCCTTTATGCAAGGTGAGCACCTCTGATAATTGCGTCCCTATTTTTAAGTAAGGATTCAAGGATGTCATTGGGTCTTGGAAAATCATTGAAATCTCTTCCGCCCGCATACGATTCAATTCTTTTTCTTTTAAATTCAGAATTTCACGACCATTGAACCTCGCCGAACCGTTGATTCGACCATTTTTAGCGAGTAAGCCCATTAATGCAAAGGCAGTTTGTGACTTACCAGAGCCCGATTCTCCCACAATCCCCAGAGTTTCCCCTGCACTTAATTCAAAGTTCAGTTTGTTCACTGCGGTAACATCACCATCTTGGGTGGCAAATGTTACACTAAGATCGTTTACCGATAGCAGAGGGCTTCTCATTGTATTATTTGACATATTCTTCCCTCTAGCGGTCTTTCGGATCAAGGGCATCACGTAACCCATCACCAATAAAGTTAAAACAAAATAGCGTGATAACTAAGAAACTTGCGGGGATCAATAACAACCAAGGCGTGACTTCCATCGAAGTTGCTCCGTCACTGAGTAATGCCCCCCAACTACTCAGAGGCTCTTGCGTCCCCAATCCTAAAAAGCTTAAGAATGATTCAAACAAAATCATACTTGGCACTAATAATGAGGCGTACACCACAACGACACCTAGTACGTTTGGCACAATATGACGTAAAATAATTTGCCTTGTGCTCACGCCACAAACTAACGCGGCTTCAATAAACTCTTTACGTTTTAGCCCTAACGTTTGTCCACGTACGATACGAGCCATATCTAACCAAGACACCATACCAATCGCGACAAAAATCAATAAAATATTCGTACCAAATAAGGTGACTAATAAAATAACAAAGAACATAAATGGAAATGAGTTTAGGATTTCTAATAAGCGCATCATGAGCGAGTCAACCTTCCCCCCTACATAACCCGCTAGCGAACCATAAAGTGTGCCAACCACCACGGCCACTAACGCAGCAGCGACACCCACCATCAAAGAGATCCGCCCGCCTATCGCAACACGGACAAGTAAATCCCGCCCCGAAGCATCCGTTCCAAAATAGTGCCCAGTTGCCATATCCGGTGGCATTGACATCATTTCCCAATCCGTATCGTCATAAAGGAATGGCGACAACATTGGTGCGAAAATAACAAACAGCGTAATTAAAAATAAAACACATAAACTCACAATCGCGGCACGGTTATGCATAAAACGGCGTCTAGCATCCTGCCACAGACTGCGGCCTTCAATATCTAATTGCTCCGAAAAATGTTCCAGAGCGTCACTATTTTTTTGATTTGATAACATAGTGTCTCTCCGGCTTAGTAACGAATTTTAGGGTCAATAACGGCATATAGGACATCGACAATGGCATTAAATGCGATTGTCAGCACCCCAACTAAAATTGTTAAACTTAGCACCAACGAATAATCACGATTAAGTGCACCGTTCACAAACAATTGGCCAATTCCGGGTAACCCAAAAATAGTTTCAATCACCATCGAACCCGTAATAATTCCAACAAATGCTGGCCCCATATAGGAAAGTACGGGAAGCAACGCAGGTTTAAGAGCATGACGTAAAATAATTGTTCTCAGTGGCAAGCCTTTCGCACGCGCAGTGCGAATAAAGTTTGAATGCATAATTTCGATCATCGACCCGCGTGTAATACGCGAGATACTGGCAATATATGCCAACGACAATGCCACCATAGGTAAAATCATGTGTTTCAGGTTACCGCCATCCCAACCACCACCGGGAAGCCATTTCAAATGAATGGCAAAAATCAGCACCAACAAGGGTGCGACAACAAAGCTTGGGATAACAACCCCCGTCATGGCAAAACCCATGACAGTAAAATCCCATTTAGTATTTTGGTTTAGCGCAGCAATAACCCCCGCAGAAACCCCAAACAATACGGCAACAATAAAGGCCGTTGCCCCAAGTTTGGCTGATACAGGGAATGCTTTCGCGACTAAATCATTAACACTGTAGTCTTTATATTTGAATGAGGGCCCAAAGTCCCCTTTAGATAGCTGAATCAAATAGTTGAAATATTGTTTATACATTGGGTCATTTAAATGATACTTAGCCTCAATGTTTGCCATCACCTCAGGGGAGAGTTTACGTTCTCCAGTAAAAGGGCTCCCTGGAGCTAATCGCATCATAAAAAATGAAATGGTAATCAAAATCAAAAGAGTCGGGATCGCCTCAAGCACCCGACGCAAAATGAATTTAAACATCGCTCTTTCCTACTTCTATTGCCTGTTAGGCTAATATCTGGCCCCGATAAGGCCAGAACTGATTTATTAGTGTTTGATGATATATAAATCTTTAGTGTGTAAGTTATCTAACGGGTCTTTGCCGCTATATCCACCTACATAAGGTTTAACCAAACGTGTATTAACGTAGTAGTAAAGTGGAACAACACCAGAATCTTTATCGAGTAATTGTTCGGCTTGCTGATAAAGCGCTGCACGCTCTTCATCTGTTTTCACTTGCAATGTTTTCTTCATTACAGTGTCAAAATCGGTGTTTTTATAGTGAACAGTATTATTACTGCTGTAGGAAAGTAACATATTAAGGAATGAAGATGGCTCATTATAATCAGCACACCAACCCGCACGAGCAACGTCATAAGCACCTTGGTGACGGCTGTCTAAGAATGTTTTCCACTCTTGGTTTTCTAACTTAACCTCTGCCCCAATGTTTTTCTTCCACATAGATGCCGCTGCAATAGCGATACGTTTATGCAAGTCCGATGTGTTATATAATAATTTGAATTTTAAAGGATTAGATTTGTTATAACCCGCATCTTCTAATAACTGTTTGGCTTTTTCATTACGTTGTTCTTGGGTCATATTTGCGTACCAGTCTGGCTTTTCGGCTTTCATACCGCTGGTAAATGGTGGCGTAAACCCATAAGCAGGAATATCCCCCTGCGCCTTCACTTTATAAGTAATTGTATCCCTGTCCATTGACAGTTTTAATGCTTCTCTCACACGAGGGTCATTAAATGGTGGTTTCTCATTATTAATTTCATAATAGTAAGTACACAAGTACGGACTTACACGTAATTCATCAGGCATATTCTTTTGTAAACTTTTGAACTGCTCAATAGGTAAGTTACTGTATGTCATATCTATTTCACCACTACGGTAGCGATTTACGTCAGTAACTTCTGAAGAAATTGGCAAGAATGTCACTTGGTCAATCACTGTATTTGCATTATCCCAATAAGTCGGGCTACGCTCTAAAATAATGCGCTCATTGACTGTCCAGCCTTTTAATTTATAGGCTCCATTTCCAACAAAGTTTTGTGGTTGAGTCCATTTAGCACCATGTTTTTCAATGACTTTTTTATTGACTGGCGACATTGATGGGTGAGCCAACAATTTAGGAATATAGGGAACTGCCTCACTTAAAGAAATAGCTAACGTTTTATCATCTAACGCTTTTACACCCAACTCCGATGGTTTTTTCTTACCTGCGATCACATCATCAATATTTTGAATATGAGCATATTGTAAATAGCTTGCATAAGGAGATGCAGTGTCAGGGTCGGCTAAACGTTGCCAGCTATACACAAAGTCTTCTGCCGTGACAGGGTCACCATTTGACCATTTAGCACCATCCCGAATTTTAAATGTCCACTCAGTAAAATCTTTATTTTCCCAGCTAGTTGCAGAGCCTGGCAAAATCTCACCATCAGGGCCAACAATGGTAATACCTTCAAAAAGATCCCTAGCTAAAGCCGACTCAGGAACGCCTTCTATTTTATGGGGATCTAACGATTGTGGCTCGGAGCCGTTATTACGAACGAGAATTTGCTTATCTGCAAGTTCAACACCCGCGGGAATGGTTGCAGCAAAGCTACTTGCAATCGATCCCATCGCGAGTCCAGCTGTAACGCTTAAAGCAACAAACGTTTTATTGATTAATTTACTCATCTTATCGATTACTCCCTACATATTAATTATGATTGTGTGTTGATTTATATTCATAGAATTGATGAACACTTTTTATAATTATTTAAATACTATTAATTAGATTCAATTATATATAACCGTTTAATATCCATATGATCAAGAGGGTCATTACCTTTAAATCCACCAATTGTGGGCTTTATCATGCGAGCACTGACACGATAATAAACGGGGATAACAGCTGAATCCTTATCTAGTAAGGCCTCCGCTTGTTGGTATATAAAATGACGAGATGGGCCATCAGGCGCAGTTAAAGCTTGTTCAAGTAAGGAATCAAAGGCTGGATTATTATAAAATGCAGTGTTGTTACTGTTTTGCGACAACATCATATTCAGAAAAGCACTGGGTTCATTGTAATCTGCACACCAAGTTGCTCTGGCGATATCATAGTGCCCTTCATGGCGACTTTGTAATGATGTTTTCCACTCTTGATTCTGCAAAATAACTTGCACTCCAAGATTCTTTTGCCACATAGATGCGGCAGCAATGGCCTGCTGCTTATTTTGATCAGAAGTATTATATAACAATGAAAATTTTAACGGATTTTGCTTGCTATATCCCGCTTCAAGAAGTAAATCTCTTGCTCGTTGATAGCGTTGTTCAGCGGATAAACTCGCCCACGCCGGTATAGCAAAATCACCATTATTTATAAATGTAGGTGTAAACCCATACGCCGCAATTTGTCCTTGTCCCATAATTTTATGGGTGATCGTTTCTCTATCTAGCCCTAGTTTTAGTGCTTCACGAACGCGAGGATCATTAAAAGGGACTTTCTGGTTGTTTATTTCATAGTAAAATGTACACAAATAAGGGCGAACATAGAGTTCATTGGGGTTTTCCTGCTGCATTTTTTTATACAGTACAGGGGGGATCGCTGAGTTAGAGATATCAATTTCACCACTACGATACCGGTTAATATCGCTAACTTCCGAAGTGATAGCTAAAAAGGTCGCTTGCTCAATACGACTATTTTTATTATCCCAATACAGCGGGTTTCGTTTAACAACGATACGTTCATTAACTACCCACTTGTCCAATATATATGCCCCATTACCAATAAAGTTTGCTGGCCGCGTCCATTTATCACCATACTTTTCAATGGCTTTTCTATTAACTGGCTTCATTGATGTATGAGAAAGCATATCCACGAAATAGGGAATAGGATGGCTTAGCGTCACTTGTAAGTGCTGAGGGTCAATAGCCTTTACCCCTAATGTGGATACAGGCATCTTGCCAGATAAAATTGCTTGGGCATTTAAAATATAGGCATTTTGCAAATAGCTAGAATAAGGGGAAGCCGTCAAAGGGTCTGATAAACGTCGCCAACTATACACAAAGTCTTCAGCGGTTACCGGAGTGCCATCACTCCACTTTGCATCTTCCCGTAGAGTAAAAACCCATGTTGTATAATTATCATGAGTCCAGCTTTTAGCCACACCAGGAACCGCTTTGCCATCAACATCGGTGTAAACGAGTCCTTCAAGCAAATTCAAAATGATATTACCTTCAGGCACCCCCTCCACTTTGTGGGGATCAAGGGATGTCACTTCAGAACCGTTATTAACTGTAATAATTTGCTTTGATTTATCTGTAATATCAGCAGTATTACCATCTAATGTGATAAGTAATAAAGAAAGTACACTTAACCTCATTACTGATTTGATCATCATATCCCTCATGAATCTACGCTAATAGTAAAGCTACTCAATTATTCCCTCTCTAGGTACTCATTTTTCTATCACTTGGTCATTGTCAATAACAGTTCGCGTATACAATTAATTAACATTCTTTAGCTAAAAATTTTATTTAAAAAATCAAATCGTGATGCACTAAAATAATTTATTCATTTAATTACAATTAATTACATAAAACATTAAACTTTACTAGTCCAGCTCTGTAATTTACATTCCAAACATATCATTAACAATCAGTAATGAGAATAGTGAATAAATTTACACAGCTCACAATTCCTTACTTTTTATGCCTGATTTAGCAAAAAATGCCATATATAATTATAATCATCACATTTTTATATGTGCCTATTAATAATTAAAGCATTAAGAATCTGCAAAGGTGATCAAGTTTCTAGGACAGAGCAAGAGTGAAAAACCGTAGAAAAGAGAGAATGAATAGAAAATATGGCTGCAAATAGATACTTGCAGCCAATGAAATGTAGAAAAATTATAATAAACCTGGAAATATTGCCTTAACACCGGTCACAATAAATTCGATACCCAATGACATTAGTAGCAGTCCCATAATACGTGTAACAACGTTGATCCCTGTTTGCCCTAAATAACGCACGAGTAAAGAAGCTGAACGAAACAATAACCAACAACAAAAAGCAAAAGTGATACTTGTCAGCGCTAAACCAAGAAAGTTTTGCCAACCATGCCAGCGGGATGACCATACAATACATGAGCTGATCGCACCCGGTCCTGCCATTAGCGGCAATGCAAGTGGTACAACACCGATACTATCTCGAACTGCGGTTTCTGTTTTCTCTTGCTTATTTTGTTTGTCTTCACCTATTTTTCCGCTGATCATCGACATCGCAATCGTCACGATCAGTATCCCACCGGCAATACGAAATGAATCAATAGATATTCCAAATAATTGCAGTATCGAGTCACCAATTAATAATGATGTACATAAAATTATAGCAACCGATGTATTCGCTATTGTATTGGTTTTGTTTCTTCCTGCATTGCTTTGATAATTAGTCATGCTAATAAACACAGGTAGGATACCAACTGGGTTTACCAACGCAAAAAGACCAATAAAAAACTTAATGTAACCTGATAAATCGAGTAATGCGCTGCTCACTCATACATTTCCTTAAAAAGTTCTCTACCGAGATTCATTGATGTCTTTTGTAATTTTATCACTGATGTTGTTAATTTTCTTGAACAAAGCACGACTTTATTTAACTTGCTCAATTTATTGTTTAATTAATCGCTATGGTTAAATTACAACCATCTATTATTTTAATTAAATTAAATTCAGTGACGTAATCCACAAAATTAGTTTATTTACCGCAAATCGCCTTGCTGAAAGGAGTCAGCCTAAGGATTTCGTGACCTAGATCACTTTATTTAATTACTATTTTGTTAATCTATTCTTAACTGATAGGCAAAGTTGATGGGAAAACAGTCACTAACTTAAGCTTTAAATAAGGTTTTTAAGCCAATAGGCGATGATGAGCGACGTTATAATTAATATTATCTATACTTTCACTTTTAAGCGGTCTTTTTCAGCCCTATTGATAATAAATACATTGCTCATTGGCTTAAAAAGTTTAACATTTATCAGGAGTAATCTATATGTCCGTAACTAACGTTACCGAACTCAATGAACTCGTTGCTCGTGTCAAAAAAGCTCAACGTGAATTCGCGACTTTTTCACAAGAAAAAGTTGATGCAATTTTCCGCGCTGCTGCCCTTGCTGCCGCTGATGCACGTATCCCTCTTGCAAAACTCGCTGTTGAAGAATCTGGTATGGGGATTGTTGAAGATAAAGTAATCAAAAACCACTTTGCTTCAGAATATATCTACAACGCCTATAAAGACGAAAAAACCTGTGGGACGTTATCTGAAGACCCAACTTTTGGCACAATCACAATCGCAGAGCCTATCGGTATTATCTGTGGTATCGTGCCAACCACTAACCCAACCTCAACCGCAATTTTTAAATCACTTATTAGTTTAAAAACACGTAATGCGATTATTTTCTCGCCACATCCTCGAGCAAAAGTCGCAACTAACCGTGCCGCTGAAATCGTACTGAATGCCGCTATTGCCGCTGGAGCACCGAAAGATATTATTGGTTGGATTGACTCCCCATCCGTTGAATTATCAAATGCGCTGATGCACCACCCAGATATTAACCTGATCCTAGCAACCGGTGGCCCTGGTATGGTTAAAGCTGCTTATAGTTCAGGTAAACCCGCTATCGGTGTAGGTGCAGGTAACACCCCTGTTGTTATTGATGAAACTGCGGATATTAAACGCGCTGTCGCATCCATACTCATGTCAAAAACCTTCGATAATGGCGTGATTTGTGCTTCTGAACAATCTGTCGTCGTCGTAGATGAAATTTACAATCAAGTACGCGAGCGTTTCTCGAATCATGGCGGTTACCTATTACAAGGTAAAGAACTCAAAGCCGTTCAAGATATCATCTTAAAAAATGGTAACTTGAATGCAGCAATTGTTGGCCAGCCCGCACATAAAATTGCTGAGATGGCGGGTATCTCAGTACCTACAACCACTAAAATTCTCATTGGTGAAGTAAAACTTATTGATGAGTCAGAGCCATTCGCTCACGAAAAGCTATCTCCATTATTAGCAATGTATCGTGGTAAAAACTTTGAAGATGCCGTTAACAAAGCAGAACAACTCGTCGAAATGGGCGGGATCGGTCATACCTCTTGTTTATACACTGACCAAGATAACCAACACGAACGTGTTAACTATTTTGGCCAAAAAATGAAAACGGCGCGTATTCTTATTAATACGCCTGCGTCACAAGGTGGTATCGGTGACCTATATAACTTTAAATTAGCTCCTTCTCTTACACTAGGTTGCGGTTCTTGGGGAGGTAACTCTATCTCCGAAAACGTAGGTCCAAAACATTTGATCAATACCAAAACTGTGGCGAAGAGAGCTGAAAATATGTTATGGCATAAACTTCCAAACTCGATCTACTTCCGCCGTGGCTGCTTACCTATTGCCCTTGAAGAGATTGCAACTGATGGTGCTAAACGTGCCTTTATCGTTACTGATGGCTATCTATTCAATAATGGTTATGTTGACGAAGTCGTCAATGTTCTAAAAAAACATCATATTGAAACTGACGTTTTCTTTGAAGTTGAAGCTGACCCAACGTTAACCGTGGTTCGAAAAGGTGCAGCACAAATGCAAGCCTTCAAACCCGATGTAATTATTGCATTAGGTGGTGGTTCACCAATGGATGCTGCAAAAATCATGTGGGTAATGTACGAACATCCTGAAACACATTTTGAAGAACTGGCGCTACGCTTTATGGATATTCGTAAACGTATCCACCGTTTCCCGAAAATGGGCGTTAAAGCTAAATTAGTTGCGATCACTACCACTTCAGGTACGGGTTCAGAAGTCACACCATTTGCAGTGGTAACAGATGATAAAACAGGCCAAAAATATCCATTAGCTGACTATGCGTTAACACCAAACATGGCAATCGTTGATGCAAACTTGGTAATGAACATGCCTAAATCACTAACTGCATTTGGTGGTTTAGATGCAGTAACTCACGCTTTGGAAGCATACGTATCTGTATTAGCGAATGAGTTTACTGATGGCCAAGCACTAAAAGCATTAAGTTTATTAAAAGATTATCTACCGGCTAGCTACCATGAGGGAGCCAAAAACCCAGTCGCGAGAGAGCGTGTTCATAATGGCGCTACCCTTGCAGGTATTGCATTTGCTAACGCCTTCTTAGGTGTATGTCACTCAATGGCCCATAAACTTGGTTCAGAGTTCCATATTCCTCACGGCTTAGCAAACGCCCTGCTAATCTGTAACGTGATCCGTTTCAATGCGAATGATAACCCAACTAAACAAACCGCGTTTAGCCAATATGATCGCCCTCATGCACGTCGTCAGTATGCTGAAATAGCGGATCACCTTGGGTTAACAAATACCGAAGATCGCACTGGCACTAAAATTGAGAAATTATTAGCATGGCTAGATGAAATGAAGGCTGACTTAGGCATTCCTAAATCCATTCGCGAAACCGGGGTTTCTGAGGCTGACTTCTTAGCACGAGTAGATAAACTGTCTGAAGATGCATTTGATGACCAATGTACCGGTGCTAACCCACGTTATCCGTTAATCTCTGAAATTAAACAGTTATTACTGGATTCCTATTACGGTCGTGATTTTGTCGAACACTCCGCAGTACCTGTTACCGAGAAAGCGGAGAAAGTAGAAAAGAAAACGTCTTCAAAAAAAGTAGCTGAGAAAAAAACAGCAAAAAATAAATAATTAAGAAAATATTAACTAGCCCTGATATAAACTAACAATTTTTCAGGCATAAAACGCGCAATGAACCTCATTGCGCGTTTTATCGTTTAACGATAAATATGGACGCTTTTCATTATAAAGCAGGGTTAATGCTTAAACTAACTACCCTGCCTCTGCTAAGTTACCCCAGAGACTACGTTTTAACATTCCATTTACTCGCTCTGCTCGCGCATTTTGATCGCAAGCATAACCATCTGGTATAGGACATTATGCTTTTTATGGATGCCCTGATTTTTCAATGAACAATAATGAATAATATTGTAGTCTGCGATCGAAGTGGTCGATCTCTGGTATTTCTAAATATCGTATTTTTAATGCATAGCGTAACGATTTATTCACTGTCTTCGTTTTTATAGTGTCATCTAAATGATAGTCTACAATTTTTTTGTGAGTAAGTGCGTTTTGCTGGCACTAATAAACGCCGTTTTTTAATAAAGATAATAATCGGTTACGTACAATAACCAATCAATTTTAGACTGAAAGAATGTCAACCTTATTTAGCATGGCCCACATTATTAATAATAAGGGCACTGTATAATACAATGCCTTTTTTTTAGCCACATCAAATTAAATTATTTTATACGGCTTGATTAATTAATATTATAATAAGCAGGTTTAAATAGCTTAGGTCATATCATCAAATACACGCATCACGTAATTCTCTAGAATTGTGTGTATTTCTCTATACCTTATTAATTAATTTTATCTAAAGTGTGCCGCTTTTTTAGGGATAATCCCTTCATGCATCAATTGCGCCTGCTTTATTGCTTCTGAGTAATGTTTACGGCACACAGAGATATACTTCTCATTACCGCCTATATCGACTTGAGCACCTTCATATACAGGTATACCATCACTTCCTATACGTAATACTTTATTTGCCTTACGACCGCAGTAGCAAACGGTTTTCAGCTCAACTAGTTTATCAGCCCAAGCAAGTAAATATTGGCTACCTTCAAATAATTGTCCTGCAAAATCGGTCCGTAAGCCATAACATAAAACAGGAATATCTTCGTTATCGACGATATCACAAAGTTCTTCTACTTGTTTTTTTGTTAAAAACTGGCATTCATCGATAAGAACACAATGTATTTTCTGTAAACTATTTTCTTGAGTAATAACCTCCGCCATGTTTGTTTCTGTTGAATAGAGTAACGCTTGTGCTGACAAACCAATACGTGAAGTTACTTTTCCTTGAGCAAAGCGGTTATCAATCTCTGCGGTAAAAATAACCGTACGCATCCCTCTTTCATTATAGTTATACGATGACTGCAACAATGACGTTGATTTGCCTGCATTCATTGCGGAATAATAAAAATAAAGCTGAGCCATTTGGCTGTTTCCTCAAAATTAATATACAGATCAATTTTACCATAAAGAACATCGTTAGATTAGCAATATTGGCATAATCGCTCTTTATCTATTGAAAAATTAACCCTTTTTTTCGACACTGAGTTGCCTCAGTACAAATAATGTTTGCCTTATATGCAATAAAAACCAATTTGATATTAACTATAAACAGTTTTAACTGGAGCACATAACGCTAAAATTTATCGTCCAAAAAAGAAAATTTAAGTTAGTCCCACCTTTCTATTCATTCCAAGTAAAAGTAAAATGGGTCTTTAGACAAGTTTCCCCAATTATTAAATCACAAAGATTTTTGCATATTGCTATTTTTTTCATTAGTTCAGTTATTGATAATAGTGGTATATATATCTACGAAAAATTTATTTTTCTTTTGTAAAAAAATTGCATTCGTTAAAGATTACTTTTAAACTATGGGAGTAATTTAGCTATTGCAGAATTTAAAATAGCATTCTATTATTACTGTACACATGCCAACAAATAATTTGAGACCAGGAAAATGAGCGAATCATTAAAAGCGTTAAATAACATCCGTACTCTTCGTGCTCAAGCTCGCGAAGTTACTTTAGAATCTTTAGAGGAAATGCTGGAAAAATTAACCGTCGTTGTTGAAGAACGTCGTGATGAAGAAAACCAAGCTCGCGCGGAATTAGAAGAACGTAACCGTAAACTGGAAAAAGTTCGTGAAATGATCCTTGAGCAAGGTGTAGATTTAAATGACCTTCTACAAACAATGGACTCAGGTAAAAGCACAGGCACACGTGCTAAACGTGCTGCTCGTCCTGCTAAATATAAATATGTTGATGAAAATGGCGAAACTAAAACTTGGACAGGCCAAGGCCGTACTCCAGCTGTAATCAAAGTTGCCATTGAAGAACAAGGTAAATCCTTAGATGATTTCTTGATCTAATCACATAAATACGGATTCCAAACACCCTTTTCTGAAGGGTGTTTTTATTTATACCTTTATATAATATTTTATATTAGCCTTTGTGCAAAACCGCCCTTCTTTTAAACTACCATTTTCTTGAAAATAGTCTCCACTTATAACGTATTATGGGTATTGGCTCTTCCAATCCAGTATAACCTTTACCATTAAATAATGAACAGTCCAAGTAAAGATCTGTAATATTAATTAATAAAGCTTAAATACAAGAGTGCCATGATTATTATTTTAACGTTATAAATACTACTTTTTTCTCTCACGAAAAATGTAAAAAGAGCTAAAACAATATGTATAAACAGATCTACTACTTAATACTTAGCTTTTTATTGCTCACGCATCTATCTTTCAAGTATAAAAAAGGCTAACGAATTAAGTTAGCCATTTAATAACCATCAATAAAAGCTGCTTTATTTTGATTTATTTAATAAAACTGCTAATTCTTTCAGCCACTCAGTAAAATCGCTTCCTAGCACATCATGTTGCATTCCATATTCAACAAATGCTTTCATATAGCCTAATTTATTTCCACAGTCATGGCTTTTACCACATAAGTGGTATGCTTCTACAGGCTCATTATTTTCCATCATTAATGCTATTGCATCAGTTAATTGAATCTCATCTCCCGCACCTGGGGCAGTTTTCGCTAATGCATCCCAAATCTTTTCAGATAAAACATAACGACCAACAATAGATAAATTTGAAGGTGCTTCATCACGACTTGGTTTTTCAACCATACGCATGATTTTTTTACTATCACCAGGCTGCAATGTTTCACCATTACAATCCACAATACCATAATTAGAAACGTCTTCTTCTGGTACTGGTTCAACTAAAATTTGACTTGCGCCTGTCGACTCATATTGCTCTAACATTTCACGCAAGTTAAACTTAGTTAAATCGGTACTATAACGGTCTAAAATGACATCTGGTAAAATAACAGCAAACGGCTCTTCACCCACTAATGGTTTGGCACATAAAATTGCATGCCCTAGCCCTTTGGCAATCCCTTGGCGAGTCTGCATAATCGTCACATGGCTTGGACAAATCGACTGCACTTCATCCAATAACTGACGTTTCACACGCGCTTCTAATATAGCCTCTAACTCAAAGCTTGTATCAAAGTGGTTTTCAATTGAATTTTTTGATGAATGGGTCACCAAAACAATCTCATTTATCCCTGCGGCAATACACTCATTAACTACATATTGAATAAGCGGTTTATCAACTATTGGCAACATCTCTTTTGGAATAGCCTTTGTTGCGGGCAGCATACGCGTCCCTAAACCTGCAACGGGGATTACTGCTTTACGCACCTTGCGTTGTGTCATTTGTCATAACTCCAGATATTATCTATGCACCTTAACCCCATATTTCAAAGATGTTAGTGGGGCATTTCAAGTGCGCGGAAGTATATCAGGAAAATTCCTTGAATAAATAGCGATGAGTCCGATTGATATTAATTGATACCCACTAACGAAGTATTTTCAGATTTACTTAGTACTCAGGATTAAACATAAGTTTTATTTTTTGGCTATTATTACGAATTAAACACTGCCAAGCTGTCCCTTTTATCTCCAAATTATTAGGCTGATACAGTTTTAATGTCCCAAGCGGTAAGCTTCTTGCTAATTTAAAATGAGACTTTTCCGTCGTGATTTCGGCTTCTAAACCCGCACTGGCCATAATAACAGTTTTGTTTTGCGTATTAAAATACCCCAGTAAGAGAGGAAACTGGCCACTAAAACCCGAGTCTTCTAATAAATGATTTATCTGACTGATGATTCTATCAATATTAGGTAATTTTTTTTCTGGATAACTTACGGTACTCTTCAGCAAATCATTAAACACGACTCGGATCAAAAAAGTCGCCATAATACCTTCCTGAGGCGAGCGTTCAGTATCAATACAATAGAATCCAATTTGGTTATCAGAAATAGCGGCTAGATCTAACAGCAGCCCAAACCGATTAGCTTCATTGAGTTGACGATAATTAATTCGGTAACCATTTATCAGTTGATGCACAGGAGGTTGTAACTGCTTTAAGACCGTAAACATATCTTGGCTATTATTTTTCATCAATGCAGAAATATGCTGGAACTCATCCCCTATCTGTTCAATAAGATTAGCTTTCTCAGGGTATAATGCAGAAAGAATAGTAATTTTAACTTCATCTAAGTTTTTTATCGGTTTTAACAAAGCATCTTTTGCCCCCAAACGAAACATTCTATCTAGCTGAGTAAAGTCTGTTGTCGCTGTGATCACTATGACTGGAATATCAATATTGCGAGCAACGAGTTCTCTCATGAAATCTTCCCCATTCATTATTGGCATATTTAAATCGCAAAGAATGATATCGGGTCTAACCTGACTACTTATCAGCATATTTATTGCTAATTGACCATTATGTGCGGTATAGATCTCTATCCCTAGGGTTTCAAGGTAATTTTTTAAAATGGTACAGAAGGTGACTTCATCTTCTATTATAAGTATTTTTCTATTTTTCATATGATACCTACTGCAATGACCTGGTTTAATTAACAATATTATTATTCATGCTGTAAAATCATTTTTATCCCATCAATTAAGTATAGTAATTTTTCAATCTTATACTTATTTTTATCGAGGCTATAATGAAATCACAACCAGAAGATAGCTGTTACTGTGGCAATGAAGCACAATTTGAACATTGCTGCGCACCTTTTTTGCAAGGTAAATCTATTCCTGAGTCACCAGAACAGCTAATGCGCTCCCGCTATAGTGCTTATGTCCAGTGCAATGCAGATTATCTCATTGATACATGGCATCCAGATTGTCATGCACAAGAGTGGCGAGAAGAAATAGAAAATAGTTTCGTTCAAACTCAGTGGCTCGGGCTTTGTATTATTAGTTCTTCTTATGCTAAAAGTCCAGATGAAGGCTATGTTGAATTTTCGGCTTGCTTTATTGATGAAAAAGCCGATCATAAACAGCTTATTCATGAACGTTCCCGTTTTGTTCGGGTAAATTCGCGCTGGTATTATATTGACGGTATCACTCCTAAAGTGGGTCGTAACGATTTATGCCCTTGTGGTTCTAGCAAAAAATATAAAAAGTGCTGTAGCCTAAGTTAGCTATCGTTTCCTCAATTGCTTTTTATTGATGCCAATTTAATAATCAGTTTGCCATTAGCTTAATGACATAAGCTTTGCTAGTTAAGGATTAGACAGTTTCATGCAACACAAAATTGTACAAAAGAAAATTCTCAGGACCATTTGTCCTGATGCGAAAGGATTGATCGCCAAAATTACCAACATTTGCTATAAACATCAGCTCAACATTGTACAAAATAATGAATTTGTTGATCATCACACTGGCCGTTTCTTTATGAGAACCGAGTTAGAGGGAATTTTTAATGATGAAACGCTGTTAGCAGATCTCGACGATGCCTTGCCCGTAGGCTCCAAGCGTGAACTAAACACTGCCGGTCGTCGTCGAATAGTCATTATGGTAACCAAAGAAGCGCATTGCCTAGGTGATTTGCTTATGAAAAGTGCCTATGATGGACTTGATGTTGAAATTGCAGCCGTTATTGGTAACCATGACACGTTAAAAAACTTAGTCGAACAATTTGCTATCCCATTCCATCATATTAGCCATGAAGGTTTAACCCGCGAACAGCATGATGAAAAAATGATAGCTCAAATTGATCAGTATCAGCCTGATTATGTGGTTTTGGCCAAATATATGCGTGTATTAACACCGGCATTTGTTCAACATTACCCAAATCAAATTATCAATATCCACCACTCTTTCTTACCTGCATTCATTGGTGCTCGACCATACCATCAAGCGTATGAACGCGGGGTAAAAATCATTGGGGCAACAGCTCACTTTGTGAATGATAACCTTGATGAAGGCCCTATCATTACTCAAAACGTAATCAATGTGGATCATACATTTACAGCTGATGATATGATGCGTGCTGGTCGTGACGTTGAGAAAAATGTATTAAGTCATGCACTGTTCTGGGTTCTAGCTCAACGTGTGTTTGTCTATGGCAACCGGACCATTATTTTATAATTCATACACTGTTTATAATAAGATAACCTGTTGATATTATAAGCATTGAGAGCAAAAAAACAGCAAACGGATATTTTTTTAAAATTAATGCTTTACAGCGGCGCGTCATTTGATATTATGCCGCCCGCTGTCAACGGTTACAGCAATCAAAATCTGGTGGGATACCCAAGCGGCCAAAGGGAGCAGACTGTAAATCTGCCGTCACAGACTTCGAAGGTTCGAATCCTTCTCCCACCACCATTTAAATATGCTCCCCCCCAAGTTTATCAACGACTCCCATAAATCTGTTTAACACACTAGAGTGTGCTTTTGATTTATAGATGTAGCACTCACTTTGTTCTAATAATTTATTCAATGAAATGTATGCCAATGATTTATCAATCAGTTCTTCTTCCGGATAATCGTCAATAATGCCAATAAAATCACCTTCTTGAATAAAACTTTGGCAACAGCCTATATTATCCATTTTCCTTATACTTACTTTATGACCAATAGTTTCAATTTTGTCTAATAATTTACTCATCAATGAACTTTTATAAAATGCAGGGTCACATAGCCACGTACTTTTTTGCAACAACGCTACAAGATCTTGATTAAATTTTTCATAAAGTTCTTTACGACAATATATACCTAATGGCGAGTTTTCTATTTTTTTTTGTAATGAAAAGCGTTCACTGATGACTTGCTCCGAACTGAGAATTAATGTATTTCCATCATAATCAACGATCTCATCTACCTCATCATAATTAAACCTTAATATATTTACTTGTACATTGTTTTGATGGGCTGCTTGATATAAATTGATTAAATGACTTTCCTTTCCCCAGTCATAATAAATATTAGCCTCATTAACAATGTAACCTGAAAAATGTTTTTTGGTTATTTCTTTCTCCTGAAGGTAGAGATCTCTAAGATCATTATAAAGCTCTTGGCCATCCTTAGTTAATGTCATTCCAAACTTTTCTCGTTTAAAAAGCCGTTTACCTAGACTTGTTTCAAAGTCCTTGATTGACTTAGCAATGGGAGGTGTCGTACGGTTCATCACCCTAGCAGCTTTACTTAACGAGCCATTCTCAACAACCGCCATAAACGCCTCTAATTTTCTTGAAAAGAACATATCTATGACCCCATTCTATTTATTAAAATGTTAGCCAACATAATTATTATTTCATTAATAACATATTGACTAGTTCATAACTCACTCCATAAAATTAAAAATAAAATTTAATTTTTTGTTGAATGAGTAACAATATTTCATAAAAGTATTTTTATAATTTCCAACATAGCAAAGCAATATATTATACTGTTTGGTTTGATTATTTTTTATGCCACCACTATTAAATCACATTAAAATACAAATAACCAATCCACTTTAAATGTGATTTAAAATAGTTAATTCAATAATTAATAAATGTTTTTTTGATTTTTATTAATGAATTATATTAACGATAACTTACCTCTAATAGATTATGAAAAATTAAACTATAAACATTCACATTAAAAAAGCATAAGCCCGTTTGAATAATTCACTATCATATTAATATTCTATATTTTTAAATCTAGCTATCTTTAAGTTATTTAGCACAGGAAGTGCCTTGTGCAGGGTTACAGGGGGGCTGTCATCTGTTAGAATCAAAATACGTGATAATTAAAAATAGGTGATAAAAAATTCATGAAATTCATATCGTTCAATATTAATGGCCTCCGTGCACGTCCTCACCAACTAGCGGCTATCATCGAGAAACATCAACCAGAAGTCATCGGCTTACAAGAAACAAAAGTCCACGACGATATGTTCCCTTATGAAGAAGTTAGCCAGTTAGGCTACCATGTTTTTTATCACGGCCAAAAAGCGCATTATGGCGTAGCGCTACTGGCCAAAAATGAACCTATCGCTGTACGTAAAGGTTTCCCGACTGACGACGATGACGCTCAACGCCGTATCATCATGGCAGATATACATACTGAACGAGGCCCATTAACCGTTATTAATGGCTACTTCCCACAAGGTGAAAGCCGCGATCACCCAACGAAATTTCCAGCAAAAGAAAAGTTTTACCAAGACCTACAAAACTATATTACATCAACACAGACATCTGACTCCCAATTACTCATTATGGGTGATATGAACATTAGCCCTACAGACTTAGATATTGGTATTGGTGATGCCAACCGTAAACGTTGGCTAAAAACTGGTAAATGTTCTTTTTTACCTGAAGAACGTGAGTGGCTTGATAAGCTTCTTGGTTGGGGGCTTGTTGATACTTATCGCGCCAAGAACCCTGATGTAACTGATTGTTATTCTTGGTTTGATTACCGTTCGAAAGGCTTTGATGATAACCGTGGACTACGCATCGATTTATTACTAGCCTCCAACAAACTCGCGGAGCGTTGTATTGCAACAGGTATTGATTACGAAATCCGAGGCATGGAAAAACCCTCTGATCACGCGCCAGTATGGTCTGAATTTGACCTAAGCAAATAACACGCTAGTCTCTTTATCATTAAGGGCATGTCATTCGTGCCCTTAATATTTCTATCTGCTAAAACTTATTTATTTCTAACCCACATACCCAAATATATAAAAACGACCCTTCCTGTTTTTAAAGTATGGATACCTTATTCTGTTTGCGTTTTTTTCTTTGCTTTTGTCCCACCAGATGCTTTTCTCTTCCCTCCCTTTTTCGTTACCGTATTTGCTGTTACTGGGGGCAATTCACGAAATGCACGTAGATTAGTGAACTGGCGGGCTTGCTGAATTAAGTTCATTAGCGTTTGACTAAGTGGCTGCATAAAATCGTCGTAGCGGGATTGTTTTTCACTAATTTGAGTTAACACTGACTCCCAATGTGCCGTCATATCTGGCAAGGTAGCCATATCAGGTAGTACATGGATTAGTGCTCTTCCTGCTGGCGAAGAATGGATATAGCGCCCCTTTTTATATAAAAACTGACGTTTAAAAAGCAAATCGATGATCCCAGCCCGTGTAGCTTCAGTACCAAGTCCATCGGTTTCTCGCAATACTTTTTTTAATGCTTTATCTTGCACAAAACGAGCAATACCCGTCATTGCGGATAATAAAGTCGCATCCGTAAAAGGCCTTGGCGGTTGCGTTTGTCGCTCAACCACTTCGCCTTTTTCACACAAAAGTGCATCATTTTTACTCACAACCGGTAATGGCATGCCATCATTTTCTGCATCGCGTTCTTTATTGCCTAAAACTACTCGCCAACCTGCTTCTGCTAAAAATCGCGCTTTTGCAATAAATTTACCATTCTCAATATCTAAATCAATTGTGCACTTACGATATACAGCATCAGACATAAATTGAATAATGTACTGGCGAGCAATTAACTGATAAATGTTCGCTTCATTTTCAGTTAACCGCACTGCGGTGGCTTTTGCGGTTGGAATAATAGCATGGTGTGCATCCACTTTTTTATCATCCCAACAACGATTTTTTTTATCCAGTTCAGGTAATTCAAACTCAGTGAGATCCGGCTGATGTACGGCGATAGCATTCAATACACTATGGCGACCTGCAAAATGCTCATCCGGCAAATAACGGCTATCTGAACGGGGATAAGTGATTAACTTATGCGTTTCATATAAGCGTTGACAAATATCCAACACTTCTTGGGCGCTTAATGCATATTTTTTTGCGGCTTCAATCTGTAAGGACGATAAAGAAAAAGGCAATGGGGCAATTTCAGACTCTCGCTTGTCCTGATATTGTGTCACTATTGCCGGTTTGCCTTCGATACGCGAAACTACATGTTCTGCCAACGGCCGGTGGAATAAACGCCCCTCTTCGTCTTGGTAATCGATACAGGAGTCACTTGGCTGCCAAATAGCCACAAAACGTTCATCCTTTGGTGTAACGATGTGAGCTTTAACCTCGAAATAGTCTTTAGGTACAAAATTTTCGATTTCCTCGTCACGCCGGACGACTAAACCTAATACTGGCGTTTGTACTCGGCCAACTGAAAGCACACCTTGATAGCCACCACGTTGTCCTAATAACGTATACGCCCGAGTCATGTTAATGCCATACAGCCAATCAGCACGAGCCCTTGCTAATGCTGAAACGCATAATGGGATAAATTCTCGGTTTTCCCTTAACCTATCGATAGCTCGTTCTACAGCTTGTGGGTTTAGGTCATTAATCAGACAGCGTTTTACATCTTTGCGTTTCTCTGGGGCAAGCTTTAAAAAATCAAGGACTTCATCAACAAGCAGCTGTCCTTCTCTATCGGGGTCTCCCGCATGAACAACAACGGAGGCTTGCTTTAGTAATACTTCAATTGTTTTCAATTGTTTGGTTACTGCGGGACGTGGCTTTAATTGCCATTTGTCAGGAATAATAGGCAAGTCTTGTAGATTCCAACGTGCATACCTAGGTTCATAGGCATCTGGCTCAGCCTGTTCCAAAAGGTGACCTATGCACCACGTTACCGTTTGACCATCACCACATTGAATAAAACCATCGCCACGTTTATGTGGCTTTGGTAGAACATCTGCAATGGCCCTTGCAAGGCTCGGTTTTTCCGCAATAAACAAACGCATGTATTAATCTATCACTTCAACTAAAGGAACATTGTCCTGATGGGGGAATAATTTTCCGATAGACTGTAGCAAAACACCTTGTTGCTGTGCAATCTCTTTAATTTTAGCAACTTCGGAAGATTTAACAGCAATTAGTAACCCCCCCGAGGTTTGAGGATCGCAGAGTAACTGACGTTGCATGTCACTCATTGGACCAATTAAGTGCCCATAACTATCAAAGTTACGCGAGGTTCCGCCAGGAACACAACCTGCTTCAATGTATTTTTCAACATCGGCTAGCTTAGGAATTTTACTAAAAGAGATTTCTGCGCGTACACCTGAACCTTCACAGATCTCACTTAAGTGACCCAACAACCCAAAACCGGTCACATCTGTCATCGCGGTAACCCCTTCTAGAGGTGCAATGACAGCGCCTAATTTATTCATTTGGCACATGGTTTCAGCGGCTAAATGCTGATGTTCAGGCGCCAACATGCCTTTCTTCTCAGCGGTCGTTAACACACCTATGCCTAAAGGTTTAGTTAAAAACAGTTCACAATCGGCTGTTGCGGCACTATTTTTCTTCACATATTCCGTGTTTACCACCCCCGTTACGGCCAAACCAAAGATAGGTTCCGGTGCATCAATCGAATGCCCCCCTGCTAGTGAAAT
Organism: Providencia sp. Me31A; assembly: GCF_050487165.1. NCBI lineage: Bacteria > Pseudomonadati > Pseudomonadota > Gammaproteobacteria > Enterobacterales > Morganellaceae > Providencia > Providencia sp. Me31A. The sequence goes on along the minus strand of NZ_JBKQGZ010000003.1, from coordinate 16,164 downwards.
GCCAGCGTCTGCACAGGCAGCTCGCCCTCCTTCAATAACTTCACGTGCGACTTCTGGCGGTAGCTTAGCAATGGGCCAACCTAAAATAGCAATTGCCATAATCGGTTTACCGCCCATCGCAAAAATATCGCTGATGGCATTCGTCGCTGCGATACGGCCAAATTCAAACGGAGAGTCAACAATTGGCATAAAAAAATCAGTCGTACTAATAATACCAATGCCATTGCCTAAATCATAAACAGCCGCATCATCTTTCGTTTCATTCCCAACTAACAAGTGAGGATCATGGAATTTCGCTTGCTCAGTGTGTAAAATTTGCTCTAAAACCTTTGGGGCAATTTTGCAACCACAACCTGCACCGTGGCTATATTGCGTTAATCTAATTTTTTCAGTCATTATTCTTCTCTTTAAAAATGCGTCACAAAACCTTGCATATCTGGTGTAGCCACTTTGCTTGGCGCTTTAAGCTCAGGTGTGCCTAAGTATAGAAAGCCCACAATTTGATCATTTTCACCACAACCTAGCCCTTCACGAACGATAGCATCTTCTGTCCAAGCTCCCGTCCGCCATATGCCACCAAACCCTTGAGCTACCGCTGCCATCTGCATTGCTTGAACCGTACAACTGGCGGCAACAACTTGTTCCCATTGAGGGACTTTCGGATGCTCTGTTAGTTTTGCAATCACGGTAATAATTAAAGGTGCACGAAAAGGCGCATTCCGTGCTTTTTCTTCCACTTCTGCACCTAACTTGCCTTCAATCGCTGCTTTTTCAAGTAACTGACTAAAACGCTTGATGCCATCATCTTTCATAACGACAAAGTGCCATGGGCGCAATGCCCCGTGATCAGGGGCTCTCATGCCTGCTGCCAATATATTATCTAGCGCTTCGCCTTGTGGCGCAGGTGTTGTAAGTCTTGAAGCTGAACGACGGTTCAACAAAAGGGTTAAAGCATCCATATTTGTCTCCGATTAAGAGTAAACTGATATGATAATCATTCAATTAGATAATTATACCCACATTATTCATTGTTTAAGCTTAAGGGAAAATCGCCTACACTACATAACTACAATGATCAACCACTGGGCAAATTGCGTTATAAATTCATTGAATTGTACCATTTGTCGCAGGTGAAAAATATAATCAGAACATTGTAGCTTGTGCATATTGATTTTGTTATGCATAAAAATAGTGTTCAATACTAATCAATTGTATTGATTAGTACTCATATATTCAGAGTTAATGTAATGATTGGGCGCGAATCTGTATTAAGTTGAGCGCCACATATTAATTTAATGCCATCGAAAGGTTAGCTCTATTCACTAGAGAAATTGGTCTATACAAAATATGATATTTAACAGTATCCAAAATAGGATGTACTAAAAGCGGGTGGAAAGTAAACAGCACCTTAGACACAAGCTTTATCTCTGCCTAAGGTGAAAACACCCCCTCTTACAGTACAAAATATGCAGGATAGGAGAGAAAATGCGTCAACTATGGGACATCATTGCTACCATCTTTAAATTCAGCTGGCGAGCACTAAACTTTATTCGAGAATTGGTTTTCAACGCTATTTTTATTGTGTTGTTTTTCGTTGTAATAGGCTCAATAGCCTTATATCAATCAGATTCTCAGCCTGAAAAAAACTATTTCGGCGCATTATATGTCGATTTACAAGGTGTCATTGTTGACCAAGTTTCTACCCCAGATCCATTTGGCCGCATGAGCCGCGAGCTTTTAGGCACCTCAAATAGCCGTATGCAAGAAAACGCCTTATTTGATATTGTTGACACCATTCGCGCCGCAGCTAGCGATGATCGCATCACTGGCATGGTACTGCGCTTAGATAACCTCGTCGGTGCCGACCAACCTTCTTTGTCCTATATTGGTAAAGCCATTAACGAATTCAAACGTTCTGGTAAACAAGTCTATGCCATTGGTAATAGCTTTAGCCAATCACAATATTATCTTGCCAGCTTTGCTGATGATATTTACCTAACACCTCAAGGCTCTGTCGGTATTTATGGATTTGCCACCAACAGTATTTACTACAAATCGTTATTAGAAAAACTCAAAGTTAGTAGCCATATTTTTCGTGTGGGAACTTACAAATCAGCAGTTGAGCCACTGATGCGTGATGATATGTCCCCTGAGGCACGTTTAGCCAACCAACAATGGTTAGATGCCTTATGGAATAACTATTTAACCGTACTGGCTAGTAACCGTGAAATGACGAGTACACAAGTATTTCCCGGTGCAGATAATATTTTAGCTCAATTGCGTGCAGTAAACGGTGATAGCGCCCAATATGCATTAAAACAAAAATTAGTCGATAAACTATATACCAATGAACAAATGGAAGATTTGCTCACTAAGCATTTTGGTTGGGATAAAGACAATAAGGTGTTCAATCACATTAGTATCTATGATTATTCCGCTAAAATAACAGACAACAGTGCGAATCAAAACGGGAACATTGCTGTTATTGTAGTACAAGGCGCCATTATGGATGGACCGCAAACGCCAGGGATAGCAGGCGGTGATACTATTGCAGCACAAATTCGTGATGCACGTCTTGATGATAACATCAAAGCAATAGTACTACGCGTCAACAGCCCTGGAGGAAGTGTAAGTGCCTCAGACTTAATCCGTAGCGAGCTTGCCTCCGCTCGTGCGGCAGGTAAACCCATCGTTGTTTCAATGGGGGGCATGGCCGCATCTGGCGGTTATTGGATATCGACACCTGCTGATTATATTATTGCGAGCCCGAGTACATTAACCGGCTCTATCGGTATTTTTGGTGTTATCAATACCTTTGAAAAATCCTTAGACTCTATCGGTGTTTATACTGATGGCGTATCAACTTCACCACTAGCCGATATTTCAATCACCAAAGGCATTAACCCACAATTTGCTGATATGATGCAAATCACCATTGAAAATGGTTATGAAACCTTTATTGGATTGGTTGCCAAGTCACGTCATAAAACCCCCGCTGAGATTGATAAAATTGCCCAAGGCCGGGTATGGATTGGACAAGACGCACTCAAAAATGGCCTTGTTGACCAATTGGGTGATTTTGACAATGCAGTAGATAAAGCCGCAGAGTTGGCTAAGCTCAGTGATGTTAAGTTAGATTGGATGAAGCCTGAGCTCACCTTTATGGATCAATTACTACTTGAATTAACCACTAACGTTCAAGCTGCGATGCCAGATGTGCTACAAGTATTTTTACCACCCGCAGTCGCAACTGATATTCGCCAGCAAGCACAGTTTTTCTTAAAAATGAACGATCCGCAAAACCGCTATGCGTTTTGCTTAAATTGCGCGGAAATTAATTGATCCCCCCATCCCCTTCAATATTTTGAAGGGGATTTATCTATCAAAATATTCAATAACCTCACATCAATCTACTTACTTGCAATTTAACGATAGTAATACGCTAATAAATACGTCAAAATCCTGATAATCACTCTCCTTCGATAAGTTGGATAAATTAGGTAATAAGATGCAGAAGAAATCAATTTATGTTGTTTACACCGGTGGAACGATTGGCATGCGTCATTCACCACAGGGCTATGTACCGGTTTCAGGTCACTTACAAGCACAGTTAGCCCAAATGCCCGAGTTTCATCGCCCTGAAATGCCTGAATTTACTATTCGTGAACATCAACCGTTAATTGATTCGTCTAATATCACCCCTGAAGACTGGCAGCTAATTGCAGATGATATTCGTGAAAACTACCCACTGTATGATGGCTTTGTGATCTTACATGGTACGGATACAATGGCTTTTACTGCTTCTGCACTGTCTTTCATGTTTGAAAACTTGAAAAAACCCGTAATAGTGACAGGGTCACAAATCCCGTTGGAAGCGCTGCGCTCTGATGGGCAAACTAACCTACTGAATGCGCTCTATTTAGCTGCAAATTACCCAATTAATGAAGTAGGTTTATTTTTTAACAATAAATTGTACCGAGGAAATCGTACAGTCAAAGCCCATGCTGATGGTTTTGATGCATTTAGCTCCCCTAACTGCTCCCCTTTAATGGAAGCCGGTATTCACATTCGCTCATTTAGCACCTGTCCTGCCCCCGTTGGTGTTGGTGAATTTAAAACGCATCAAATCACGCCACAACCTATTGGTGTTGTCACACTTTATCCAGGGCTCTCCATTGAAATTGTGCGTAATATTCTTCAGCAACCTGTCAAAGCGTTGATCTTACGTTCCTATGGGGTCGGCAATGCCCCCCAACAGCCTGAGCTGTTACGTATACTCCGTGAAGCGGCGAATAGAGGCATTATTGTCGTCAACCTAACACAGTGTATTTCAGGCCGTGTCAATATGGAGGGATATGCGACAGGACATGCTCTTGCTGAAGCGGGAGTGATCAGCGGCTATGACATGACATTTGAAGCAGCACTAAGTAAACTGCATTATTTACTTAGTCAAAACTATACCCCTGCATTGATACGCGAATTAATGCAAAATAACTTACGTGGTGAATTGAGCTACTCAGATGAATAATACTAAGGGCATCATGAAAACAGCTTTATTGTTAGTCGACTTACAAAATGATTTCTGTACAGGGGGGGCATTAGCAGTGAATGAAAGCGAGCTAGTCATTGATATTGCAAATAAAGCCATTGAAATCTGTAAGCAAAAACAGATAGATATCATTGCAAGTCAAGATTGGCATCCTGCAAACCACCTGAGCTTTGCAATCAATTCAGGCACTCAAATCGGTGATATTGGTGAGCTTAATGGAGTAACGCAAGTCTGGTGGCCTACCCATTGTGTACAAGGGGAATACGGAGCACAATTTCACCCAGCCTTAAATCAACAAGCGATTAGCGAGTTTTTCACGAAAGGCGAAAATCCACAAGTAGACAGTTATAGCGCTTTTTTTGATAATGATAGAGTTAGCCAAACTCGCCTTCATACATGGTTACAAGCACAACAAATTTCTCATTTAATCATTATGGGCATTGCCACGGATTATTGCGTAAAGTTTACCGTATTAGATGCATTAAAATTAGGCTATCACGTGGATGTGTTAACCGAAGGATGTAGAGGTGTCAATTTAGCGCCAGATGATAGCCAAAAAGCATTACAGGAAATGGAAGAACACGGTGCGAAATTAATTACAATCACGAATTTATACTAAGATATATTTTTTATCGACAAGTTTTCTCCAATTACAGTTCCAATTACCGCTATTAAAGAAAACTTGTCTTTGTGACGCTGTCACACTAATGATACCACGGACAACTCATCAAAATTTCTTTTGTCTGCCATTAATCATCACTACGCTGTGGCTTTAATGTCGCTAACATTTCGCCTTGAAACTGTGTTTTAAGTTCTTGTTTACTTTTCATGATGATTTCACCACTAGTGCCAACGGTCATGTGTTCCGGGTCATGATTATGGCGTGATTGCCACAACATGACCATCTGCAAACTATGTTCTTTTTGTTCATCGGTTAATGCAACACCATCCGGCCATTTTCCTAGCTCAACAGCCGTCACCAAACGTTCATAGATTTCTGGTGTCATGATAGCGAGTAGCTGCTCCAGCTGCTCAGGGTTAACTTCAACGCTCACACTAACGCTCCTTTAAGGTATTTACACCCAAATTTCATTATTATATTTTTTAGGCTTGAGCTGAATCGATATAGCTTAGTTTATATAAATACTTCAGCACCCTTCAGCTCACTATCCACGTACCTTTTCGCCGCTATCATTATCTAAAAAGCTTAATGAAGCTGAATTAATACAATAACGTTGGCCTGTTGGCTGAGGGCCATCTGGAAATACATGTCCTAAATGCGCATTGCAATTTTGACAACGCACTTCAATACGATGCATTCCATGAGAGAAATCTTCAATATATTTGATGGCACCAACATTCGCGGGCTCGTAGAAGCTCGGCCACCCACAACCTGCATCAAATTTTGTCTCTGAGTTAAATAAAGGTGCCCCACAACACAGACATTCGTACACACCTTCTTTACGGTTATGCAATAATTTACCACTAAATGGCGGCTCAGTCCCTGCTTGCTGCGTAACATAACGTTGCATTTCATTTAATTGATAGATATCAACATGTTGCTCGTTTTTACTGGACATAATTTACCCATGTATTTAAATAAACTGAATAACTGATTACTATCTTAGCTTAATTTCAATCAACAAAAAATTAACAACATTTTCTGTGAAACTATTCTAAACTAAGAAGCATCTTACTTTCCGTTTTGATTTGTGAACCCTATCACATATATCACTGATAGATGGTTTCATTATGCTGCACAATCCCGATAATACGTGCGGCTGTATTTGCCGCTGAAATGGCTGACAAATAAGCAGTTAGTGGTCTCAGAATTGATTTTTTTCAATAATTGACACGATTCCGCTTGACGGCTGGCAAGGTTTTGGTAACTTTAACTATAACTTAATTCACGAATAAATAGCTGGTGGAAATACTATGACTATCAAAGTAGGTATTAATGGTTTTGGTCGTATTGGCCGTATCGTTTTCCGTGCTGCACAAGAGCGTTCTGACATCGAAATCGTTGCTATCAACGACCTGCTCGATGCAGAATACATGGCTTACATGCTGAAATACGACTCAACTCACGGTCGTTTCAACGGTACTGTTGAAGTTAAAGATGGTCACCTAGTTGTAAACGGCAAAAAAATCCGTGTAACTGCAGAGAAAGATCCGGCAAACCTGAAATGGAACGAAGTCGGTGTTGACGTTGTTGCTGAAGCGACAGGTATCTTCTTAACTGATGAAACTGCACGTAAACACATCCAAGCAGGCGCTAAAAAAGTCGTTCTGACTGGTCCTTCTAAAGATGACACCCCAATGTTCGTTATGGGCGTTAACCACAAGGCTTATGCAGGTCAAGAAATCGTTTCTAACGCATCTTGTACAACTAACTGCTTGGCTCCACTGGCTAAAGTTATCAACGACAAATTTGGTATCGTGGAAGGTCTAATGACGACTGTTCACGCAACCACTGCAACACAAAAAACAGTTGATGGTCCATCTCACAAAGACTGGCGTGGTGGTCGTGGTGCTGCTCAAAACATCATCCCATCTTCAACTGGTGCTGCTAAAGCAGTAGGTAAAGTTATTCCTGAACTGAACGGCAAACTGACTGGTATGTCTTTCCGTGTACCTACTCCTAACGTTTCAGTTGTTGACTTAACTGCTCGTTTAGAAAAACCAGCAACTTACGCGCAAATCTGTGAAGCTATCAAAGAAGCTGCAGCAGGCGAGCTGAAAGGCGTTCTGGGTTATACTGAAGATGATGTTGTATCAACAGACTTCAACGGTGAAAAACTGACTTCAGTATTCGACGCTAAAGCAGGTATCGCGCTGAATGACAACTTTGTTAAACTCGTTTCTTGGTATGACAATGAAACGGGTTACTCAAACAAAGTATTAGATTTGATTGCTCACATCTCTAAATAAGAGCTGTTAAGTATTCAGTCTGACTGAGCCGCCAATTGGCGGCTCTTTTGTATCGTATCGAATAAACAATTAACACTTCATATTTTTACTTTCTTCGCTTATCGTTAATACTATTATTCGATACGCTATAAGTATCACTTACATTAGAGTAAATGCTATTCACTGAGCCTTCATCATCTATGTCGAATAGATACTCTGAATCACCCAAGTTACAGCTAGGCAACAAGTGAATGAGTCAATAGGAGCATACATCCACCATGCACGACAAAATTTTTGCTTTACCTGTCATTAAACAACTTTCAGCTTATATCACCCAACGCCAACTCGGTGAATTACCCTTGATTGTCGTTTCACATCCTAAAGTTCGTGGCGCTGTTAGTTTACAAGGTGCTCAACTGATTGATTGGCAGCCTACTGGGCAGAAACCCTGCCTTTGGCTAAGTTCTGAAAGCGAATTCAAAGACGGTATCGCAATTCGTGGTGGTGTTCCTATCTGTTGGCCATGGTTTGGTCCTGTTGCTAGCCCAAGTCATGGATTTGCTCGTATTCTGCCTTGGCAATTCACAGCGCATAATGAACACGATGACGGTGTTATTTTAACGTTCACTTTAACTGATACCGATTACACACGTAAGTTGTGGCCCCATGAGTTTACTCTAATACTCCGCATGAAGTTGGGTGAAACTTGTGAACTTGAATTAGAAAGCTACGGTGATTTCGAAACGACCGCAGCATTGCATAGCTACTTCAATATTAGTGATATTCAAAAAGTCACCGTGTATGGGCTTGGTGGGCACTACTTCGATAAAGTTGCCGACAAAGAAGTGTATGCAGACGAACCGCTTAAATTCAACAAGCATACTGACCGTATTTATTCAGAACCTGAAGAATACAGTTTATTGCGTGATGACGGTTGGGCTCGCACCATAGAAATTCATCATTACCACAACAGTGATGTCGTTTGTTGGAATCCTTGGGCTCAATTATCATGTAGCATGCAAGATATGCCTAATAGTGGCTACAAGCAGATGGTTTGTGTGGAAACAGCAAGTATCAATGTCCCAATGAAAAGTGAATCGCAGCACCCTGCTCGCCTTTCATTGGTTATGGTTAGTCGCGGTAATAAGTCACAAGATTAACTGAAACGGAAAATATACAGCCCTTAAATGGTTCACATTTAAGGGCTATATAACTTAAATCATTTTATCAGAACGTGTATGTGACACCCGTCCATAAAATACCTGCTACGGATTTATTCACCATCGGGCTGTCTTTCACTTCATTAGAAACACGGTCAACACGAGTCATCGCGAAAACGGTCCAGTTTTCGTCGAAACGGTAATTACCTGTTAGTTCAAAATATGGAGTCCAGCTCGAACCTGGTTTATAACGTTCTAAGCCACTATTACGAGCTTCTTTTGATGAAACGCCATATTCATAACGGGTTTGGTTTTTACTATCCCACTTAATACCAATGCCTGGCGTTAGAGACCATTTATCACCTGTGAAACCGTATAAGTAGGCAAAATCACCACGGATACCATTACTAATGCCTAAGATATCACCAGAAAGATTGGTACGTAGTGTTCCCCAATCTGCTTTATGACGATATGTCAGACCACTCATGACAGTATCACGACGGCGGTCTAACTCACGCATTGATTTATCATCATTTTCTTTAGGTTTAAAAAACTGTGGATAATAAAAAGCATCAATGGATAATTGATCTTGTTTATCATTCCACAAATAATACCCTGCCGCTAACGTATGAAAATAAAAGTTTTCACTGTCATAATTGACAATTGGCACAGGCATTAAATAATCACGAGACTTGATGCCTTTATATGGCGTAGACTGCGCCAAAACAGAACCACCAACAGACCAAGTACCTGCTGATGCCACTCCTGACAACACACTTAATACCACAGCAAGCGTGGTTAATTTGATTGTTTTAGACATATAAAAACCTAGAATGATGAGAAATTGATCTCTAATATATTATCTCAATATGAAACTATTCCCAATAATCATTACTTAGATCACATTTAAAGCTAAATTTGTGAATTCTTTTAGTACTATTGGTTAATAATCATTCTACTTTGTTTTCATAAAAAACAGGAACTCTTTTCGCTAATGCGCACATCAACTCATAGCCAATAGTCCCTGCCGCTTGTGCAACATCATCAATGGGTAAATTTTGCCCCCAAAGCTCGACTCGATCACCGAGTTGCACATCGTGGCAATGGCTAATATCAATAGTCAGCATATCCATCGAAACAGCACCTAATAATGCACAACGCTCTCCTTTACACCAAACAGGCGTCCCATTCGGCGCATGCCGCGGATAGCCATCAGCATAACCACAAGCCACTGTCGCAATCCGCATAGCTTTATCTGATGTAAAGTGACTACCGTAACCAATTGATTGTCCTGCATCAATTTCATGAATAGCGATGACTTCAGACTGTAATGTCATTGCAGCTTTTAAATTAAAATCAACAATATCCGTTGATTTGCCACTTGGTGATGCACCATATAACAAAATGCCGGTGCGAACCCAATCATAATGAGTGTGTTGGTGCCACAACGTAGCCCCTGAATTTGCAATACAAGTTTCTAGTGACAAGTGTTGAAACTGCGTAATAAGCTGAAATGGCGCTGCAACACCTGTTTTGGTATCTGAGTTCGCAAAATGGCTCATTAACGTTAATTGACGCACATTTGGCATCTCGGATAGCCGCTGCACAACACTTGCATACTCATGTTGTGAAAAACCTAAGCGATTCATGCCACTATTCAATTTAATATAAACTGAAATCGGCGATAATAACGACGCTTTATTGATAGCGTCTAATTGCCATTCACTATGGATACTAGTGGTAAGATTATATTGGTCAATCAACGTCAAATCTTGAGGATGGAAAAAGCCCTCCAACAATAATATCGGCCCTTTCCACCCCTGATCACGCAGTAAAATGGCCTCATCAAAATCTAATACAGCAAAACCATCTGTCTCTTTTAATGCAGGCCAGATATGTTTTATACCATGACCATAGCCATCAGCTTTCATCACTGACCAAATTTTCGCGTTTCCTGTGTGCTGCCGTACTACAGACAAGTTATGCTGTAAATTCTGTAAATCAATAACAGCACTAATTGGACGTGGCATCTTAATTCCTTAATACTCTTTTATTTATTCTCAGTTAACCGCACCATTGATACTACTGAGCAGGCGTTAAATGACCACTTGCAACTAATTTGGTATTAAACCCATCAAGATATCTAAATACAGATAAATCATCAGAGGCAATCTCCGGTGTATTCCCTGAAATTAAGTCTGCCAACAATTTTCCTGAGCCACAAGCCATTGTCCAACCAAGTGTACCGTGACCTGTATTCAAATAGAGATTGCTATATGCTGTAGGTCCAACAATCGGTGTACCATCTGGAGTCATGGGACGAAGACCAGTCCAAAACTGTGCATTTTCAATATCACCACCACCTTGGTATAAATCTTGTACCACCATTTTCAATGTTTCACAGCGCTTTTTCAGTATATTGAGGTTAAAACCAACGACTTCCGCCATTCCACCAACTCGAATACGCTCATCAAAACGTGTGACAGCTATCTTGTAAGTTTCATCAAGTATTGTCGATGTCGGTGAACGTTGTGCATCAATAATCGGCATGGTCAATGAGTAGCCTTTTAAAGGATAAACGGGGATCTGCACAAGGTCTTTTAACATCGAGGTTGAGTAAGAGCCCATCGCTACCACATAACGGTCTGCTTGCACAATTTGTCCATCAATGCGGATGCCGCTAACTCGACTGCCATCTGTTAATATTTTTTCTACACATTGTCCAAATTGAAACCTAACTCCAGCACTTTGCGCCATTTGTGCTAATTTTTTCGTAAATTGCTGACAGTCTCCCGTTTCATCATTGGGCAATCGCAATCCACCTGTTAATTTGTGTTTCACAAACTCGAGAGCTGGCTCTACTTTAGCTAATTCATCAGAGGTTAATAATTCGTAGGGAACACCTTCTTGTTGCAATACCGCAATATCATTAGCGGCATTGTCAAATTGTTTAGCGGTACGAAAAAGCTGTAACGTTCCCCCTTGGCGAGCTTCATAGCCTATCCCAGTATCTGCTCTGAGTTGACGAATACAATCGCGGCTATATTCAGCAATACGGACCATGCGGCTTTTATTCATTGCATAATGCTGAATATCGCAGTTTTTCAACATTTGCCACATCCAACGAAGTTGAAATAAAGAACCATCAGGTCGGATCGCTAATGGCGCATGTTTTTCAAACATCCATTTCACCGCTTTTAATGGAATACCAGGAGCCCCCCAAGGAGTAGCATACCCCGGAGATATCTGCCCTGCGTTTGCGGCACTGGTTTCTTCAGCGACATCCAGTTGCCTGTCAACAACAACGACTTCATGCCCTTCTTGAGCTAAATACCATGCTGTTGTCACTCCAATCACACCTGCACCTAACACGAGAACTTTCATAGATACTCCAACTGTAAAGTATGAAATCATTCGCTAGGATAATATTCTGGAATTCATTTGCCAATATGGTGAATTAACATTTTTAACAATACAGTCAAATAATTTAATTTCCATCACAGATAATTTACATTATAGATTTAAATTCTGCGTTCAATTATCAACCAAAAATATTTTATCATTGAAAAACAAACAGATAACGAATATCTCACATACATTATGATGATTTTTATTCGCATAAAATAGAATTTAATACTACACAATCAAACATTAATTTTGATTATGATTATCCCGACTTATAGTGACAATGATTATTTTGACAGTTTTAAATACCAACAAAACATTAAATTTAAAAATATAAATCCAATGTTTGTTCTATTTATTCATAAGTATTGAAGGAAACTCTTTACGTGATTAGCGTCACAAAATCATAATAAAAAACCAGTGCCGGTATATAACTCCCGCACTGGTTTCTAATTTAGAACTTTTTAGTTTTTAGCGGACTTGTGCCAAATCTGAGGGCATATTACCTTGCATACTATGCCAAATAACCCCACTTTCTTTTCCATAATTACGCACACAATCCATAATACGATCATATGCTTGCTCACGGCAAAGGTGGCTAAGTTGCTGATAGAAGCTTAATGCAAGACGCCTAGCTTCGGGATTAGAGAAATAATAGCGCCCTACGCGAGTATATAACCCTTTCAATCCATTAATAATTAAACCATAGATTGGGTTACCTGATGCAAAAGCCAGCCCTCGGAACACGTTATAATCCAAATCACTAAAGGCATCTGAATTATCTTCAACTTTCTCCCTGCCCGCTAAGACTTCTAATGATTGTTCAGGGTTGTTACGAAACGCAGTACGAATAAAAATTGCAGCGATATTAGTACGCACAGCCAATAGATTATCAATCAATTGTGGAACTCTATCGTGATCTAACCGAGCCAACGTTTCTAAAATATTCAGACCCGATGTTTCCCAATAATTATTCACTTTGGTTGGCTTACCATGTTGAATTGTTAGCCAACCGTCACGCGCTAAACGTTGTAGCACCTCACGTAACGTTGTGCGTGTCACACCGATTAATTCCGAGAGTTCACGCTCTGCGGGTAATATAGAACCTGGTGGAAAACGATTGTTCCATATGCTCTCAATAATGTACTCTTCCGCAAAACCTGCCGGACTTTGAGCTCTAATAACCATATTTTTATTATTCCAAACATTTAGACGGATATTGAGGAAATCATACCAGATTGTCATCGCCTGATATAGTTAGACTCAAAATAAAGAGTGAAGCTAATCATAGATTTCCCATATAATTCATACATTATCAATTAGCAATTAGGCTTATAATCGATAAAAGATCAGAGTAGTATGTAAAAGAACATGACACGACATCCGTATAAAGAGGATAACGAACCATAATGGATTTTAGTTTAAAAAATGCTTTATTGAAAAATTTTCTTGGCAATTCACCAGATTGGTACAAATTAGCAATTATTATTTTTTTGATAATAAACCCTATTATCTTCTATTTTATCAGTCCTTTTGTCGCAGGCTGGTTATTAGTTGTTGAATTTATATTTACCTTAGCGATGGCGCTAAAATGTTATCCGCTACAACCAGGAGGACTACTCGCCATCGAGGCCGTTATCATTGGCATGACGTCTCCTTCACAAATTTCTCATGAAATCAGCAATAACCTTGAAGTCATCTTGCTTCTGATATTTATGGTTGCAGGTATCTACTTTATGAAACAGTTGTTGCTATTCGTATTCACCAAACTGCTGATAAACGTGCGTTCCAAACGAACTTTATCCCTTGCATTTTGCATAGCGAGTGCATTTTTATCCGCATTTTTAGATGCTCTTACCGTTATAGCAGTGGTGATCAGCGTTTCCATAGGCTTTTACTCTATTTATCATCAATATGCCTCTAATCAACATGGTGACACCGACTTACAAAATGATGGTTTTATCGCCACCACAGAGCAAAGGCAAACCCTTGAACAGTTTCGTGCCTTTTTGCGAAGCTTAATGATGCATGCGGGTATTGGTACTGCGTTAGGTGGGGTAATGACGATGGTGGGTGAACCTCAAAATTTGATCATTGCAAAACACGTTAACTGGGACTTTATTACATTTTTCATTCGTATGGCTCCCGTGACCATTCCCGTATTTATCTGCGGTCTACTGGTCTGCTTTATTGTTGAAAAATTTAAACTATTTGGTTATGGCGCAGAACTTCCAGACTCTGTACGTCAAATTTTGACTGATCACGATAAAAAATTAACGGCTAAACGTACCAAAAAAGAACTCGCACAATTGATTGTTCAAGGATTAATTGGTGTGTGGTTAATTGTGGCTCTTGCATTCCATTTAGCTGAAGTTGGTTTAATTGGTTTATCCGTTATTGTACTAGCGACCGCATTTTGTGGGATCACAGAAGAACATGCACTCGGTAAAGCTTTTGAAGAAGCACTGCCATTTACTGCGCTACTTACCGTGTTTTTTAGTATCGTTGCGGTAATAATTGACCAACAACTATTCACACCATTTATTCAGTATGTCCTCCAGTCCTCTGAATCATCTCAATTATCATTGTTCTACCTATTCAATGGGTTATTATCTGCAGTTTCTGACAACGTATTCGTCGGAACAGTATATATTACTGAAGCTCTAAAGGCGGCCAATGAAAGCTTAGTATCAATGGAACAGTATCAATTCTTAGCTGTGGCCATTAATACAGGTACTAACTTACCTTCAGTTGCCACACCAAATGGCCAAGCGGCATTCTTGTTTTTACTGACTTCAGCACTGTCACCACTTATCCGTTTATCATATGGCCGTATGGTATGGATGGCTCTACCTTACACTATTGTAATGACACTAGTCGGCTTATTAGGTGTCGAGTTATGGCTAGTCCCTATTACACATTGGATGGAAGGTATCGGCTTGATTAGCTTTGTGCAGTAACTATACTGTAAAACCACGAGCCGTATTCAAATACGGCTGAGATTGTTGACAAAGCGGGATAAAAGCATGGTTTTTCCCGCTTTGTGTTATCAGCCGAAAATCAATGAATTGATTTTCCAAGTTTATTTTCAAAACCTATATGACTTGCCGCCAAACATAATATGTTTGTCAGCAGTCTGAGCCGTATTCAAATACGGCTTTTTTTGTAATGTTGAGTAAAACCCTATTTAAAATTAGATTATTTTTACTTTTAGTGCTTTTTTTATCAGCCAGATAGGGGCAAAATGTGCGCATCTCTCAATTAGGATATTAAGTATGTTCAGATTTTTTAACTACTGCTCACAAGGAAGAAGCGCTTGGCTATTAATGGCCTTTACGGCCTTTCTCCTTGAATGTACTGCCTTATATTTTCAACATGTGATGAAGCTGCAACCTTGTGTGATGTGTATTTATGAGCGTGTTGCATTACTGGGTGTTATAGCGGCGGGTTTAATAGGTGCAATTGCTCCACGTAATGTTGTTATACGTTGGCTTGCCATGGTCGTTTGGATTTATGCTGCATGGCGCGGTTTAGAGCTTTCGTGGGAACACACCATGTTACAGCTTTACCCTTCACCATTCGCATCCTGTGACTTCTTTGTTAATTTCCCTGAATGGCTGCCATTACAACAATGGGTGCCTGCGATGTTTGAAGCTACAGGCGACTGTGCAGTTAGACAGTGGGTATTCTTAGGCCTTGATATGCCACAGTGGTTGATTGGTATCTTTATTGCTTATTTATTAGTTGCTGCCATCGTATTAATTAGCCAATTTTTTCCAGCGAAACAATAACTGTTAAAACCCCAAATGTTAAACTCACCATTTGGGGTTTTAAACAATAAAAATCTACCTATTGAATAACTCTCTCTAGCTTTATAGGAATATTTTTGTACGCAGGAATTCCACATTGCGGGTCAAAATTATCCAATGAAATTAAATTATTAGCTTCAGGGAAATAAGTAGCAACACTGCGGTCTGCCATATCATAAATCACCACAGTCAAGTTATCTAAACGTAAGCGGTTAATGAACCACACATACTAAACAAACTCGTCATTTGCCATAGTAGCTTTTTCATTGGAGGGACTATGGAACAACAAAGTAAACGAGAATACTGGACTGCAATTCTAGAGCTGCAACGA